>NZ_JBQAJM010000011.1:0-78587 GCF_052030685.1 Cysteiniphilum sp. 19S12-1 | reverse complement strand
TTAACGCACCTTTATGTATGGCGAAAAGCCTTATATCGTATACGTTTCAGAATTTTTGCTTACCAAGTTGGGTATAATTAAACTGTTAAATAAACGTAAGGAAATAAAATGAAAAAATTAAATTTAGTCGGTTCCATGTTATCTGTATTGACGATGTTAGCTCTGGGTTCTGTTTCTCAGGGTGCATACGCTATTAATGTGGGAGCTATAACTGGATCCACATTGCTAAAAAGTTGTCCATTGTCATGTTTTGGCATGCAAGGTAACGTAGCTAGGGCTGCAGGTCTCTGCAATGATTGTTAGTTTTCAGGGTGTCTTGCACACTTGTAAACAAACCATACCATTGCGCCCTGCCGCTTTCACTTGATAAAGGGCTTCATCTGCTTTGTTTAAGGTGGTTTCAAAGTTATTTGATTCCAGTGGATGATATAGGTTAGTGGCAACACCAATACTGATCGTGACTTGAATTGAGCCGATTTTGGGGATGTCTTGGCGTACTTTTGTATTAAGCCGTTGCCCAATTTCTTGGGCTTGTGGCATTGTAGTATTTGGTAATAGAATCACATATTCATCTCCACCAAAGCGTGAGACGATATCATCTTTGCGTGTGTGCTGCTTTAAAATATTTGCCACATTCTGAAGAACCTTGTCGCCCATGGCATGCCCATGTTGGTCATTAATTCTTTTGAATTTATCAATATCAATAAACATTATACTGTAAGGTGTTCCTTCGCGAGTATGATGCTTGAAGTCACTGACACGGTCATGAAAAGCACTGCGATTAAGTAGATTCGTTAGCTTATCAGTGGTCGCCATAATCTCGAGTTGTTTCTCACTATATTCCAGATCAGACAAAATAACCGATATAGTTGTAGCAATTACAATAGTAATGGTTATTAAAATAAATACATTTGTTGTCTTTTGATCACTCAATGGCAGTTCAATCAAATAGTTATGGTTAGGATACGCCACACAAAAAATCATCAAAGCAACTGAAGTTAGCGATAGAAACCATTTGGTTTTATGTTGATTAACCGCAAAAATCATGTTGCTAAAGGGCGGGACTGCCATGAAGAAAAGGTAGTTTAAGAGCTCAGGCTGATACAAAAAGTAAGTAAAAACAAAGGTGTTGATAATAAATAGTGCACCAAGCGTGAACTTTGCCAGATAGTAACGGCGATATATTAATAAAACAAGCGGTATGCAATAAGAAAGTACCGCACAATAGCTATACACACCACCATAGATTTCTTTTTCAGTTGTAAAATGCAAAATACCAAAGATGGAGTTACCAATAATAACAAGCATCAAGCTAACAAGTGTTACATGAATACGGTGCCAGTAGGATGATCTGGAGTTTTTGATATTGAATTTATTGTTTAACCATATTTTTGCTTGTCTCATCACCAATATCCATTTGATATTTTTATAGCTTTGTTGTGGCTTTAGATAGCAATAACTATAGCTGAAATTTAATAAAAGGCTATAAAATCAGCACATTGATAATCAATGCTTGGATATACTAATATGTTGTGTGTGCAATATGAGCATTAATTTTATGGCAAATTAACGTTATGCTAGCGATGTTTTATTGATTGATGAAAACTTTAAAAAAGAGCCAAAAAAGAATAAAAACGGGAGAAGCCATGAAATTACTTAAGAACCTATTGTTGCCAGCTATTGTTATTGGACCATTTGTATTTGGTGCGGCAGTTATTTTTCTGATTTACCATGTCTATGACAAAATTTGAGCATTATTGTTCCATGCGCAAGTGAGACAATATGGTTTGTGATATGACTATTTAAAAAATATAACTTACGTTAGACTATAGACATTCATAGGTGTCTATAGGAATCTGACAATGAAAACACTTGATCAATGGCTTGATGAATATGCTCAAAGCCATCAAAATAAAACCAATAAGATGATTCACTACATCTTTGTGCCACTTATTATGTTTAGCTTAATGGGCGTTTTATTGAGTATATCTCCTTGGCTTATGTGGCTTTTAGTGGTTGTTAGCCTGATTTTCTACGCGCGATTATCATTGGGTCTTAGTCTATATATGCTGTTGATTACACTGATTATGATCATTATTCTTTATCAAATACCACATCTTTTTTGGGTGAGCCTTGTCATATTTATTATTAGTTGGATTTTTCAGTTTATAGGACACAAACTTGAGGGCAAAAAGCCATCTTTTTTAAAGATTTACAGTTTTTACTGATAGGACCTTTATGGGTCTTGAATCATGTTCTAAGCAGATGTGATCACAATAAATAGTTATGCAAATATTACCAATAAACTATTGCTTAGATGCTTATAAGTTGCATGGTAATAATTCAAAAATAAGTTGAGCTTCAATTACTCCCCTCACCCGTGCAGCTTAAGCTGCACGAGCGATCCCGCAAGGGGAGAGGTACTAACTGACGCAACTTATTCTTGATTCATGACATGACCCTTTCCATCAAAGGTGAGGCAATGGTGGGAGTTTGTCTTTGAAGCTTTTTTGAAAGCTTGAGTTAAATGTGTTAGGGTAAAAAAGGATTGATAACAGAGGAGGAGTTTATGAGTAGGCAAAAAGGCGCCTATGCACCCGTATTTTACCCATCGATAATTTTGATTGTATTGTTTGCATTGATTGGCGTGCTATGGCCACAGCATGCTAAATTATTTTTTGCAAATATCCAAAGTTGGTTAACGTTACAAACTGGATGGCTTTATATTCTAGGTATGGCAATCTTTGTCTGTTTATGTATATTCTTGATGGTGAGTCGTCTGGGGGATATCAAATTAGGTCCAGATCACAGTTTGCCTGAGCATAGCAATATTTCTTGGTTTGCAATGTTATTTGCTGCAGGTATGGGAATTGGTTTGATGTTCTTTAGTGTTGCTGAACCATTGCAACATTATTTGTCACCGCCAGATGTTAGCACAAACAGTAGTATTCTTGCAGCAAAAGATGCAATGAATGTGACTTTCTTTCATTGGGGGTTGCAGGCGTGGTCAGTGTATGCAATTGTTGGTTTAGCTTTGGCATATTTTTCGTATCGTCATAAGTTACCATTGCTGCCACGTTCGGTGCTCTACCCGCTTATTGGCAAAAGGATTTATGGCGTGATAGGGCATGTTGTTGACGTGTTTGCAATCCTAGGTACGATGTTTGGTATTGCTACATCATTGGGGTTAGGAGCGACACAAGTCAATGCCGGATTGCACTTTTTATTTAATGTCCCTGTCAATGTGTCAATACAAACCATTTTGATCATTATCATCACACTCATTGCAACAGCTTCAGTGGCATTGGGGCTAGAAAAGGGTATTAAACTATTAAGTAACTTCAACATTATCATAGCGATACTTTTATTATTGTTTGTGCTGTGCTTGGGCGGCTTTACATCGTTATTGCAAGCGTTTGTGCAAAACACAGGAAGTTACTTAAGTAGTATTGTTAATAAAACCTTTAATCTCTATGCTTATGAGAATAAACAAGGGTGGCTAAGTGGCTGGACATTGTTCTACTGGGGGTGGTGGATAGCATGGTCGCCGTTTGTTGGAATGTTTATTGCTAAAGTATCAAAAGGGCGCACCATTCGTGAGTTTTTGGTTGGTGTCTTATTTATTCCAACCGGTTTTACCTTTCTTTGGCTAAGTGTTTTTGGTAATTCAGCGATTAATTTGGTATTGCATGATCAGTCAATGGCATTGGTACAAGCCGTGCAGCATAATATTCCGGTGGCATTATTTGAATTCTTGCAGCACTTTCCATTATCTTCAATTACTTCAATACTTGCTTTGATTTTATTGGTAACCTTTTTTGTGACTTCAGCAGATTCAGGCTCATTGGTGATTGATATTATTGCTACGGCAAATGCCAAAAAATCGATTGTATGGCAACGCATCTTTTGGTCATTGCTAGAAGGCTTTTTAGCAATATCTTTGCTTTATTCAGGAGGATTAGCGGCACTGCAAACAGCGACTATTGCGAGTGCTTTTCCATTTCTAATTGTATTGTTTTTCATGTGTATTGCATTAGTTAAAGCATTGCGCGAGGACTATTTGCGCCTATCAAGTATTCAAACACATTCAACGGCAATACAGTACACATCGGCAAATGCAAGTTGGCAACAACGTTTAGATGGTCTGTTGATGCTACCCAATCGCGTACAAGCACTGACGTTCTTGAAACAAGTAGTGCAACCTGCGGTTGAAAAGGTCGGGATACGTATTAAAAAAGAGTTAGAAGTTCAAATTATAATGGATGAGGATAAAGTGCGTTTATTGATTCCAAAATCAGATGATATTGATTTTGTTTATAGTGTACATATTCGCGCTTTTTCTTTACCAAGCTACGCTGAGGATGATGGCGGTAATGAAAAAAATATAGATGAGCAAGATAAACACTATTATCGTGCTGAAGTATTTTTAGAACATGGTGGTCAGCAATATGACATTATGGGCTATACCGAAGAGCAGGTGATTGCCGATATCTTAACGCAATATGAAAAGCATCTTTATTATATTCACGTATCAAATGCGGGTAAGGCGCTTGTTTAATTGAGTTAGCCGCACGTTGAGTTCAGACGCTTTTTGAAGCGTTGTTGGAGCTTATTTAGAATATTGCTTGCTGTTTTTTCAAACAAAAAAGGCAATATTGCATGTATCGAGCAAAAGATACCGGCTGCAATCATTAACACACCGCAGTAGAGCGCTTCTTTGGCATGTTGAAAATATCCTTCATTAATATCGTTTAAATGTTTCGTTAAATAATTCATCTTATCCTCCTTTTGGTCTCCAATTACGTATGCTAAAGGAGCTATATTGTACTTGTCAAAATGTTATGGTGGCAATTCGCTAAAGCAGTTTTTTTGAAAGTCAAGGTATAGCATTATTATGACCCCTGCCATTTGGCTTCTTGTGTGGTAGTCATTAGATGGAATAAGATCTGGGAAATCAGAGAAAACAAACAAAAAACCATATTGTAATGAAAGAATGTCTTAATTGATGCTTACTATTGATTTGAAGATGATATGGATAAGTTGGAAAAAGAGGGGGATACAATGATGATATCAACGACTAAGGAGTCAAAAATGTATCTAAGTGTTAGAAAAACAGTATTATTGTGTGCATTAAGTATAGGCTGTGCTGTCACGGGAAATGCTGCCAATAGCAGTGCTTGTGGTGGTTATGGCAATACCTTGTTTGGTGACCATGTTTGTGTGTTTGACGCCAGTCAAAGCCAAGGAGACATTAATGATATTGTAGGAAACATTAATACACAAATGCAGGATGATCAGTTTGGATCAGATGGTTATGCGCTATTATTTAAACCTGGGAATTACAGTGGTACGAATGTTGAAGTAGGTTATTATACTCAGGTGGCAGGTTTGGGGCTAAACCCAAATGATACAACCATAGGCAGTGTACAAGTCACACATTTAAGAAATCATACTAGCTTAGATACATTTTGGCGTTCAGCAGAGAACTTCACGGTTCCAGGCAATGATACATGGGCAGTGTCTCAAGCCTCACCAATGCGGAATGTCAATATAAAAGGCGATTTATGGTTGGCTCAAAAAGATCCAAATGCGCCAGATCCATATCACCCATACGGTTATGCTAGTGGCGGGTTCTTGGCAAATGTAATGGTTAATAATGCGGTGCAATCAATAACACAGCAACAATGGCTATCAAGAAATAGTACAGTTGGCAACTGGTCGAATGGCGTTTGGAATCAAGTGTTTGTTGGTGTCAATGGCGCACCGACAGAAGGTAATTGGGCTCAAACTCCATATACCGTTGTTGATAGCACACCAAGCATTCAGGAAAAACCTTATTTAGCTTTTGAAAAAGGAAGCTTTGAGATGGTTGTACCAAAATATAATGCTCAAGCAAGTCATGGGGTAAGCGACTTAAGTAATGGGGCTGCTATTATTCCACAGTCACAATTTGTTATTGTGAAGCCAAGCATGAGTGCTAGTGATATTAATGCAGCAATTCAAGCCAAGGCTGGGCAGCCATGTGCTGTGATTTTTACGCCAGGGCAGTATAATCTAACAGACACGATTAATATTAATCAAGCTAATACCGTGGTGTTTGGCTTGGGTGTTCCGGTATTAACTGCTGTATCACCGCATAAATCGATTATGCAAGTCAGTGCTAGTGGTGTTAAAGTTGCCGGTATCATCTTTGAGGCAGGTTCTAATGACCCTGTTAATGTTAGCGACCCTTCTTTATTGCAAATTGGTGTAAATGGTCAGGATCATGGTGCTGCAAATGATCCGACGACTTTGTCAGATGTTTACTGCCGAGTTGGCGGTAGGGTTGAGGCGCAAACGCAAAGTTGTATTACGATAAATGACAGTTACACTATCTTAGATAATCTATGGTTATGGCGCGCTGATCATGGGGTTGGTGCGGGTAGTTGGGATCAGGATGTAGCACAAACTGGTTTAATTGTTAATGGACACAATGTTACTGCCTATGGCTTGGCTGTTGAACATTTCAGGGGCAATCAGGTGATTTGGAATGGCGATAATGGTAATGTGTATTTTTACCAGTCAGAGTTGCCTTATGATGTGCCGGAAAATTTTGCCGTTCCAGCATCATTTAAAATTGCAGATCAAGTAAACCACTTTAATGGCTATGGTTTTGGTGTGTATAGTGTGTTTAGAAATACTTCAGGTAACACATACAGTCAAGCCGCGATTGAAGCGCCTGACCACTCTGGAATTACGCTCAAGCACATGGTGGATGTCAATATAAATATCAATAAATCAACAGCTGAAACAATAAAAAATATAGTGCATACAACCGATAACAAAAACTTTGGACCTGATGCTTCTGCTTTTGCAACGCGCACCACATTAGATCAATGGTCTGGTCAATAACTATTTTCAGACTTGTACTCTTTAACCGCCTTAGCTGGTTCCATAGCAATAACTGCATTATCTAAAAAGATTTTTTTTCCAATTTTGGAGGTTTTTTGTCGTTATATTATGTTTGCTCGCAAGCTCGGCTAACGTAAGCTCATTTGCCAATAACTCCAATACAACTTTGACCTTAAACTCGGATGAGTAACTTGCCCTTTTTGTGCTCATAAATACGCCCTCTGTTCATTTCACTTTTATCAATATATCTGAACTATATTTTAAAAGATACTGTTTAAATTTATTGGGGTATTATATCAGTCACCTTATCAGCGTACTTAACAGGCATAAACATCAAATCGACTACTCTTACCAGTTACCTGACTGGTTGGTTTTTGGTGGTCAATAAAATCGCCCAAGCGCGGACGTTTAACGACTATCTTTTTAGGGCTTAACGCTTTGGCTTGTTCGAAAAGTAATATATTGCTTTCATCATCAATACCCACGAGTTCATGCAGCAACTGCATGTTTTTTTTGACCTTGGCAGTTTTAGTGCGCTCAGGAAACATCGGATCAAGATAAATTACATCATATTTATCTACTTGATGCGCATGATTAAAGTGAGTTGAGTTGGCAAAGTAAAGACTAATTCGCTGTGCAGTTTCTGACAAATTTATATCATTTTGAGCACGCTGTAAGCCGTCTTTAAGTAGCAAAAAAACATAAGGGTTTTGCTCAATCGCATCGATAGTATGCCCTCGTGCGGCAAGAGAGAAACTATCCTGCCCTAAACCTGCAGTCATATCCAAAATACTTAATTTATCTTTACCTTTACCCTCAATCGCTTTGATTAGATCAAGTTTTGCGGTGTTGGGTTTGATGCGATTTTGAATATCATGACTATTGAAGTCTACGCAAAGCGTTAATGCTGAATCGCTATGTTTTAGTGTTAGTAAATCATTTTCATATTCAAGATAAAATGAGTGCTCAGGTAAGGTGTTTAATCTATTGATAGAGATAGATTTAAGCATCTCTACATCGGGTGGGACTGTCGTGTTATGCGATGTGAGATAGTTGATGGATTGCATATATTATAAGTCTTATTTTTTGCGTTTAGCACGTGGATGAGTTTGATCATAGACACTTGCCAGTTGTTGGAAATCAAGGTGTGTATAAATTTGAGTGGTTGAAATATCGCTATGACCTAATAAATTCTGCACAGCGACAAGGTCTCTTGAGGACTCGAGCAAGTGGCTGGCAAAGGCGTGCCTTAGCATATGTGGATGAATATGCTTTGGTGCGTGCTCAAGTGCAAATTTTTCAAAACGCTTTTGAATGCTACGCACTTGAATTGGTGTGCCTTTTAAGGTGGTAAAAAGATAATCATGGACGCAGTTTAAACTCTGACGTATGTTTAACCATTTATTGATGGCGCTAATCGCTTTATTACCAATTGGCACGATACGTTCTTTACTGCCCTTGCCAAATACGCGAATGGTTTGTTGTGAGAAATCGATTTGTTCAAAACGTAATTGGGCTAATTCACTAAGGCGCAGTCCGCTACTGTAGATAACCTCAAGCATGGCAAGATCACGCAGCTCTAAATCATCATCGCTTTGATAATCTAGGATGTGTTGCATTTGATCAACATCAAGTGTCTTAGGAAGTTTTTTAGCTGCTTTGGGCGCTTTGATCGCATAAGAAGGGTCTTCTGTGATTATTTCATAGCTTAACAAATAGCGGAAAAAAGATTTAACAGCACTTAATTTACGTTGAATGGATTTGGGGCTAATGCCTTGGCTATGTAATGTTTTAAGCCAGAGCTTTATCTCTTGTGATGTACTTTCAGTAAGCGTTTTATCTTTGCTTTGCAAAAAGACGTCAAACCCACTTAAATCGCGCTGATAGGCATCGATGGTAAGATCAGAGTAATTGCGTTCAAATTTTAGGTGATGTAAAAAGCCATTGAATTCTTGTGTCATAGCATTGTTCATACGGTCAGTTGTTAAATGATATACTCTCATTTAATTGTAGAGTATATCAACACCATTTCGTTTAATAATATTAAGTAGCTTCAGTGAGATACCTCGAGGCTTTTTTTCTCCTGTTTCCCATTTTTGCACAGTTGAATTACTTGCGTTTAAAAGTTTAGCGAAGATGCTTTGACTTATCTTGTTTTCGATACGAATTGCTTTTATTTCCTGAGGACTTAACGGTTGTATTTCAGGTAGGCAAGCTTCATCAAAGTTGCGCATTGTTTTTGCATCAATAATATTTAGATCATGCATGCTTTTAGCCGAATGATGTAAGATTTCGAGTAATGTTTTGCTGTTCATGGCTTCACCTCTATTAAATTGTTTTCTTGCAGCAATTTATGTATGTCATCATTTGATAATTTCATCAATATCTCTTTTGAATATAGCTTTAAAGCATTTTGCTCTTTTGGTGTAAGGTTGCTTTTTGCATTTTTAGCATAACCATAAATATATATTAAAAAATCACCAATACGGTAAGAAAGTATGACTCTTGCGCCTGATCGCTTTCCTTTTCCTTTGATGCCAAGTCTTTTTTTGTAGCAGTTGGAACCCAGATCACCATCATGGAGCCCGTCAATAACCTCAACAGCACAACTTAGTAAATCATTGGAAGTTATATTTTCTTTTTTTACCCATTTAGCAAACTCTGAAAGCATATAAACACGAATCATATGGTTCTAAAATTTAGTGAGCAATAGCATGAGTATATCACTTGGTGGTATATATTGAAAATAATAAGCGATCAAAATGGTAAAAACTTAATAACAAATATGTTATAGCATGTAATACAATGCGCTCTAATGAAACTCATGTTCTATAAAGAGGAAATATTGGCAAAAGCGGCAATTTTATTAATTAATGGTGAGATAGATATTAAATTTTGTGAGTCGTATATCAGTAAGCATTTAGATGACTTACCTATTTATTGTGCCGATGGTGCATTTAATCAGATTCAAGATGTCAAAAGTCTGGTTAATAAAGTGCAGATGATTATTGGTGACGGTGATTCAATTGATCATGCTAAGCGGCTACATATTTTGTATCAGCAAGATGACGATCAATATTATACTGATTTTGAGAAAGCGCTAAATCATTTGCAACAACATGGCTATTGCAAGCTTTTCTTATTTGGTCTTGGTGGTAAGGAGATGGATCATTATCTTGGGAATATTTCAACGCTACTTAAGTATCAGCAGCAGGTCAAATGCCAAGTGATTGATCGTTATGGCGTTTCACAATTAATGCATCAGAAGATGAGTATAATCAATGCAAAGGGCAAGATGGTTTCAATTGTACCGCTGTTTGAGCTTGTTGATTTAACATTACAAGGATTCGCCTTTGATTTAGATAAATACACATTACGCTTTGGCGAGGCACTTAGCATTCGTAATCATGCGCTTAAAGATGGGCTGTATATCGACTATTCACAGGGCAGTGGCTTGCTGTTTTTATCGCATGATCCTTATCATCGATCGCTGTCAAAATAAAATAGTTAGCGTTGCGCAGATAAAATGATTTGTTTTTTATACAGTCTTGCTATACTGAGTGCGACTTTTTGGTCTTTGAGTGATTTTTGTTCTTATATGTGAGTGATTTTATCATGCTGCATATACCCACTAAGCGCATAAGAGTACATGGAGTCAGTAAAGTTTAATTTAAATATAATAGTAAGAGAGTATAGGATATGTCGCAACAAACAGGTGCCGTAAAATTTTTTAATGAAACAAAAGGCTTTGGTTTTATCAAGCCAGACAATGGTGGTTCTGATCTTTTCGTTCATGTAACTGCATTAAATGGTTTACAATCATTAGCTAATGATCAACGCGTTTCATTTGATATTGAAGATGGCCGCCGTGGCCCACAAGCAGTAAACGTTCAAATTGCTGGATAATTTATTTTATCACGAGCGTTTCTAGGAGCGCTTTGTTATTACTTCAAAATGTTTCATTATTATGAGATTTGACCTCGGGGCGTAGCGCAGCCTGGTAGCGCGTTAGCATGGGGTGCTAAAGGTCGTGGGTTCAAATCCCGCCGTCCCGACCATTGTTAATTATTTCATTCAATAATATCGATTTGACCTTTATCATTGGCTATAAGCAATGTATCCGCAGGGTTAACTGCAAACAATCCATTGCAAACCACACCGGTGATTTGGTTAATTTGCTGTTCAAGCTTCAATGGGTTATCGATCATCAAGTTGTGAATATCAATGATAATGTTGCCATTATCAGTAATCACTCCTTCACGATAGATCGGTTGACCGCCTAGCTTTACTAACTCTTTGGCAACATAACTGCGTGCCATAGGAATGACTTCAACGGGTAATGGAAAGCGTCCTAGTTGAGGCACTCGCTTGGTTTGATCAATAATACAGATAAACTTATCACTGGCGACACGGCAAATTTTCTCGCGGGTTAATGCAGCTCCGCCACCTTTGATTAACTCACGGTGTTTATTGGCCTCATCAGCGCCATCAATATAAATATCAACTTTATTAGGATAGTTTAAATCAACGACTTCAAAGCCATGTGCCTTCAGGCGTTTAGTGCTTTCCTCAGAACTTGAGACAGTCAGCTCAACTTTGGATTTAATTTTAGCAAGCTCATCAATAAAGAAATTAACCGTTGAGCCTGTGCCAACACCAACGGTCATTCCCGGTTTGATATATTCAATTGCGGCAGTTGCAGCAATTTTTTTTAATTCATTTTGATCTGTTTTTTTATTGAAAAACATAAGTGGTGTCATCCAATTAATCGAGATAGGTGGCTTATTTTGGCATATTTATGGGGGATTACAAAGGTAAAAAATAAGTCAAGGTTATAGATTATAGTGATATGTATTAAATCGAAATAAAGTAAAATAATAAGAAACTCTACAAAACAGCTGGGTTGAAGGTGGTGAAAAGTGATCACTATGTGGCATTTTGATTAAAATATAAGCTAAATTTATGAAAATGGCAAATTTCTCACAAAGATTTAGTTAAAATCCTACATATTTTAATAATTGTTTTGTCCATAATGTCACTCATGCAACGGATGGCGACCTTAACGGATGAAGGTAGAAATGGATAGCCCCCCCCCGCACGGATGAACTTTAATAGGATATGGATATCCTGAAACCCACCTAAATTTTTGCCATCTGTTGCTCAATTCCCCAGTTGATATGATCTAAGAGCAAAGCATTGTCGCTATGTGTTAGTTTGGCTTTTTCAAGTAGTGTAACAATCTCTTTGGAAAAAGGTGCATTACCAAGGGCGATATAGATATTTCTAAGCCAAGCCTGATAACCAATTCGACGAATAGCAGAGCCTTCTGTTTTTTTCAAAAACTCTGTTTCTGACCATTGAGCTAGACTCATAAGACTCTGGTTGCTTAAGTGCTCGCGTGAGCGAAAATCCGACTCAGCGGTTACAGGTGCTTCCTTATTAATCGGGCATACCAGTTGACAGTCATCGCAACCATAGATGCGATTACCAATTGCTTGACGATATTGCATTGGAATCACACCTTTATTTTCAATCGTCAAATAAGAGATGCATTTATTAGCATCAATGACTTTGTTGTTAACTATAGCATTGGTAGGGCATGCTTTAATACAAGCTTGGCATTTGCCACATTGATCCGTTATGGGCGGTTGTGCAAACGCACTAAAATCAAGGCTAGAATAGATGCATCCGATAAAGAAAAATGAACCATCGACTGGATGCAGAAGATTGCTATTTTTACCTATCCAGCCAAGACCCGCTTTTTCAGCTAATGGTTTTTCTAACACAGGGGCGCTATCAGTGAAAACGCGCGCACTATGCTCTGGGAAAATATCTTGAATAAAGTCACTTAGTTTACTTAGTTTCTGACGTAATACTTTGTGATAATCACGACCATGTGCATAAATAGAAATAGCGGCATTTTCACTTGGTGTTGATAGCGTTTTGCGAATACCTTTGAAGCAGTAAGCTTGGGGTAAGTAGTTTAACCGCACCACAATAACACTTTTAGTGCCTGTAACAAGCTCATGTGGTGTATAGCGTTTACTACCATGTTTGATCATGTAATTAAGATCAGCATGATAACCTTGCTCAAGCCACTCTTGATATTTAGGGATATACTGATCAAGTAGACAGTCAGTGGCTGAAATATCAGAAATGCCTAGTGTAGTCAGTGCAAATTGTTTAATGCTGTTCCACTGTTCTAAGCTTACGCTGTTCGAGTTCAATGTTCTTAAGACTGTTTGAGATGGATTCACGAGGTAGGCTCGATTGTACTGCAATGCGATGTCAAATAATACAAATAATTAATAATGCAATCATGGCCTCAGGTAGATCAAAAATACCTATCCCACCATCATAACTCTCAAGATAAGATACAGCGATTAGCTATAAAAAGTTAGTCAGCGCATTTTAATATGCGCTTCGTAAAAATAGAGGATTAAGCAGGAGTCGCCCAACCAGTAACTTCTTGTAGGACTTTGCCTAGTTCAGCAGGTGATTTGCTAACAGCGACACCTGCAGCTTCAAGTGCTGCAAATTTCTCAGCAGCTGTACCTTTACCTCCAGAGATAATTGCTCCGGCGTGACCCATGCGCTTACCAGCAGGTGCTGTTACCCCAGCGATATATGATACAACTGGTTTAGTAACGTTATTTTTTATGTATTCAGCAGCTTCTTCTTCAGCTGAACCACCGATCTCACCAACCATGATGATTGCTTCAGTTTGTGGATCGTTTTGGAACATCTCTAGAGCATCGATAAAGTTAGTGCCAGGGATTGGATCGCCACCGATACCGATACATGTTGATTGACCAAAGCCTAAAGCAGTTGTTTGGTTAACTGCTTCGTATGTTAATGTACCAGAGCGTGATACGATACCAACTTTACCTGGCATATGGATGCTGCCTGGCATGATACCGATTTTGCACTCACCTGGCGTAATAACGCCTGGGCAGTTTGGACCGATCAAACGTGAACCTGAGCGCTCAACGTAAACTTTAGCTTCAAGCATATCCATAACAGGAATACCTTCCGTAATACATACGATCAATTTGATGCCAGCATCAGCCGCTTCAATGATTGAGTCTTTACAAAAAGGCGCTGGTACGTAGATCACTGTTGCATCAGGTTGTACTGCATCAACGGCTTCTTGAACTGTGTTGAATACGGGCAAGCCTAAGTGCGTTGTACCGCCTTTGCCTGGTGTGACGCCGCCAACCATTTTTGTACCATAAGCAATTGCTTGCTCTGAATGAAAAGTCCCTTGCTTACCAGTAAAACCTTGGCAGATAACTTTTGTGTTCTTATTAACTAAAACGCTCATACGTGAGATACCTCTTTAACTGCTTCGATGATTTTCTTCGCACCATCTGTGAAACCATTAGCAGCAATAATATTTAAACCGCTTTCTTTTAATTTTTTGGCACCTAATTCAGCATTTGTACCGGCAAGACGCACAACCACTGGCACTTTGACGCCAACTTCTTCAACTGCTGCCATAATACCTTCAGCAATCATGTCACAACGCACGATGCCACCGAATATGTTAACAAATACACCTTTAACTGCCGCATCAGATAGAATGATTTTGAATGCTTCTGATACGCGTTCTTTTGTAGCCCCACCGCCTACATCAAGGAAGTTTGCAGGACGTCCGCCGTGAAGTTTAACGATGTCCATTGTTGCCATTGCAAGACCAGCACCATTAACCATGCATCCGATGTCACCATCTAATGCAACATAATTAAGTTCCCACTCAGCCGCACGTGCTTCACGCTCATCTTCTTGCGATAAGTCACGCCATTCAGCTAATTGTGGTTGGCGATATAATGCATTGCCATCAACAGCTACTTTAGCATCTAAACAATGAAGGTTGCCTTCTTTGGTGATCACCAAAGGATTGATTTCTAAAAGTTCAAGATCTCTTTCTTGAAACATCTTGGCAAGACCTAAGAAAATCTTAGTGAATTGCTTGATTTGATTACCTTCTAAGCCAAGCTTAAACGCAATTTTACGTGCTTGATAAGGTTGTGCGCCGACGACAGGATCAACAATTTCTTTGAAGATTTTCTCAGGTGTTTTTTCTGCAACTTCTTCAATTTCAACACCACCTTCAGTTGATGCCATAAAGATAATACGACGCGTGCTACGATCAACAACCGCGCTTAGATATAATTCTTTGGCAATATCAGTGCAGCTTTCGATAAGGATTTTGCTAACTGGCTGACCGTTTTCATCGGTTTGGAAAGTAACAAGACGTGTACCCATCATGTTTTTCACAAAATTAGCAACATCTTCCTTGTTAGAAACTAGCTTCACGCCACCCGCTTTACCGCGACCGCCTGCGTGAACCTGAGCCTTAACAACCCACATGTCACCACCAATTTTATCAACAGCAACCAACGCTTCTTCAACGCTTTCAACAGCATAACCTTTTGATACCGGTAAGCCGTATTCAGCAAAAAGCTGTTTTGCTTGATATTCATGTAAATTCATATCTTTCTCACTATTTAACTTTATGGTTTGTTTAACAAAATTTTCATGTGCTGATCGACACAAAAACGAAAACACCGGCAAGTATATACCACCCGCAAACCATTTTACAGTCTTTCTGCCATTGAATTTCTTGTTCTTTTGAGCCATTTGATATTGCTAATAGTCCTTGCTATTGCCTGCAATCCAATGACTCAAAATTATCAAAAACTTATTTGACATTAAACAACGCAAAATGATTCACGAGTGGTATATCGTAATATTGATGCTCGGTTAAGCATCAATTACCAAAGTTTTTGTTTTCACTTTTTTTAATCAGTATATACTCATAAGAAATTAGTTTTTTGAATGTGTTTATGGAATTTTTAAACGAGATAGCACCTATTATTATCATTGCGGCAACCATTGTTGCTGTCTGTGTTGGCAGTTTTTTAAATGTGGTCATCACACGCTTACCTAAAATCTTAGATAAACAATATAAAGATCAAGCTTATGATATGCTCGATATCTCGCAACCTGATATAGATGAGAGTTTATCCGAGAATATTCATCGCCAGTCAGCTTGTCCGGTGTGCCATCACCCATTAAAACCATGGCATAATATCCCTCTTTTAAGCTTTATTTTTTTGCGTGGTAAATGTAGCTTTTGCCACAGTAAAATATCTTTACTTTATCCAAGTATTGAATTATTAAGTGGTGCTCTAGTCTTAGTGACACTCTGTTATTTTGGTATAACCTTTGCTGCCTTGTTGTTATGTGTTATGTATTTCTTTTTAATTCCGCTAGCGGTGATTGATCTTAAACATTTTATGTTACCTGATAATCTCACCTTACCTTTGCTGTGGCTTGGACTATTAATCAATTGCGCGTTTGTTTTTAGCTCGCCAATACAGGCAATATTGGGCGCAGCCCTTGGTTATGGCATATTGTGGCTCGTATTTTGGGTGTTTAAATTCATTACCAACAAAGAGGGTATGGGCTATGGTGACTTCAAATTAATGGCAGCACTTGGCGCTTGGTTTGGCGCACCAAGCTTACTGCTTTTGATATTCACCAGTGCGGTGATTGGTATTGTGTTTGCCATTATCACAAGCTTAATCAAGCGACAAGGAACCTCGCTAATCCCTTTTGGTCCCTCCATCGCAATTGCTGGAGTATTGTATCCTTTTGTCGGTCAAACGCTCACCCATGCATATTTCCAAATGCTATTTCCGCACTTCTAGGTAAGATTATGTGGTGATGACAATATTTCGACTCATTTTGATTGTATGAGCACTGGCTGAGTGTAAGTCAAAGCCTCTATGAAGTGTTATTTTCCTAAGCTTACCCACTTCGACTGATGCCGAGCGCATCGCTTCGATTTACGCGCAGGGTGCGATGAGCCCTTTTGGGCAAATATTTAGGCTTAGCCGATTATGTTAAGAACAAAATCTAGCAGTAGACACCTCCAAAAAATTACTTTACGATAAATCGCGTTTACAACAGGGGTGCCGTTGGCTGAGAGCAAAATGCAAATTTTGTAACCCTTTGTACCTGAACTAGTTAGTACTAGCGTAGGAAGTTGTTATAGCGATTTGTATTTTGTACTGTGCTTAAAATGATTGGCGCGATATATCACAAAAAGTTTTCCTACGCATGTAAAAGGCAAAATATAAGGAGCCATACATGCCACAGCATAAAAAAACAGCATCAAATAGATCAAGTAGCGACAAAGCATCATTGACCTTATCAGCTGATTTACAAGCAGCCTATCCTGCATCATGCAAAAAATATCTTCAGACGGACGATAATCTTCACGTGCCTTTTCGCTATATTGCTCAGAGCGATACGTTAACTGAGCAAGGTCGTGTGCAAAACCCTGAAATTGCAGTATATGATACCTCAGGTCAATATAGTGATGAGTCTTACAAGCATGATTTGGTTGAGGGTTTACCTAAATTGCGCCAAGCGTGGATCAAAGACAATAATGAAATCGAAGCATTAACAGACTTTAGTGCCGAATTTACGCATACACAAAAAGATTTAGCATTTCCCAAGCGCGCTAAGCCATTAAAAGCAAAACAAGGCAGTAATGTCACACAAATGCATTACGCGCGTCGCGGAATAATCACCAAAGAAATGCGCTATGTTGCACTGCGTGAGAACTTAAAGTGTGCAAATGCGCATATTCAAGACCCTATTTTACTTAAGCAGCATCCGAGTGTTGATTTTGGGGCAAATATTCCTAAAGAAATTACACCTGAATTTGTGCGCCAAGAGATTGCCTTGGGACGCGCGATTATTCCAAGTAACATCAACCATCCAGAAATGGAGCCGATGATTATTGGGCGCAATTTCAGTGTCAAAATCAATGCCAACATTGGAACATCAGCGGTCAGCTCATCCATTGCTGAAGAAGTTGAAAAAATGGTGATCGCCACACGCTGGGGTGCGGATACAGTGATGGATTTATCAACGGGCAAGAATATTCATCAGACGCGTGAGTGGATTATTCGTAACTCGCCTGTGCCAATTGGTACGGTACCAATTTATCAAGCACTTGAGAGAGTCGATGGTCAAGCAGAAAAACTGACGTGGGAGATCTTTCGCGATACCTTGATTGAGCAAGCCGAGCAGGGAGTGAGTTATTTCACTATTCATGCCGGTGTGCGTTTGAAATATATTCATCTAACCGCTAAAAGACTAACAGGCATTGTCTCGCGCGGCGGCTCAATCATTGCCAAATGGTGTATTGCACATCATAAGGAGAGCTTCATCTATACGCATTTTGATGAGATTTGTGAAATTATGAAAGCCTATGATGTCGCTTTTTCTTTAGGTGATGGACTGCGTCCAGGCTCTATTTTAGATGCCAATGATGAAGCGCAATTTGCCGAGCTTGAAACTCTGGGTGAATTAACTAAGCGTGCGTGGGATCATGATGTACAGGTGATGATTGAGGGACCTGGGCATGTGCCGATGCAAATGATCAAAGAGAATATGACTAAAGAGCTTAAGGATTGCTTTGAAGCACCTTTTTATACCTTGGGACCCTTGGTGACGGATATAGCCCCTGGTTATGATCACATCACATCAGCGATAGGTGCGGCACAAATTGGCTGGTATGGCACGTCAATGCTGTGCTATGTGACACCGAAAGAGCACTTAGGGTTGCCGGATAAAGAGGATGTGCGAGAAGGGATTGTTACGTATAAGCTTGCAGCGCATGCAGCTGATTTAGCTAAAGGTTTCCCGGGCGCGCAAATTCGTGATAATGCTTTATCGAAAGCTCGGTTTGAGTTTAGATGGCAAGATCAGTTTAATTTAAGTCTTGACCCGCAGAAAGCTCAGAGTTTTCATGACCAAACGCTACCAAAAGAAGGTCATAAGCTTGCGCACTTTTGCTCGATGTGTGGACCTAAATTCTGCTCGATGAAAATCACCCAAGAAGTACGTGATTATGCTAAAGCGCATAAGCTGGATTTAGCTGATGTTGCTACGAAAGGCATGCAGCAAAAAAGTGAGGACTTTATGGCAAAAGGCGCTGAAATTTATCATGTCGAATAGCGTGCGGGTTGCGATCGTTGGTGGCGGTCTTGTTGGGCGCATACTGGCCATCACATTGCTTGAGTCATTTGCTGATATTGGGATTGATCTATATGACAAGAGTGTTGATTTCAGTGGTAAATCAAGTTGTGGTTATGCAGCGGCTGGTATGGTGGCACCAGTATCTGAAGCGCTGGATGAAGGACAAAGAGTCTATGATCTATCATGCTCTTCGGCAGAGGCTTGGCAGCGTATTGATCGATGGTTGTTAGGTGGTGTTTTTGCACAAACTGGAACTAATATTGTGGCTCACCCTTTGGATTTGAGCGATCTTGAGACTAAAATTGCGCGCGTTCAAGGGCTAACATTACATGAACATGCCTATGCACAAACTCCATTAACAGAACAATATAATCAAGGTAAGCTCGCTCATCGCATGCTCTATATTGAGAACGAAGGTTGTGTTCATGTGCGAAGATTCTTTAGTCAATCGACATTTTATTTAATGAACCACCCACGTGTTTCTTTACACTTGGCACAAGATGTTTCCAAAGCTCATCTGCAATATTTGCAAAGAGATCATAACTATGTCTATGACACTCGTGGTCTTGGCGCCAAGGATACACTAGATGATTTATATGGTATTCGTGGCGAATCCTTAGTGATTTATGCCCCTGAAGTGAAGATTACGGGAATCACTAGACTATGCCACCCGCGCATGCCGTTATATATCGTGCCACGAGGCAGTGGGGTTTATTATATTGGTGCGACGATTGTCCAATCAGAAGACATGAGTCAGATGAGTGTGATTTCACAGTTAACGTTACTAAGTGCGTTATTGACCGTTGATGAGGGTTTTGCTGAAGCACGGATTATAAAAAATTTTACTCAAGCACGCCCATGCTTTAAAGAGGGCTTGCCAAGGCTCATGCAACAGAATAATCTGATAACACTTAATGGCTTTTATCGACATGGTTATCTTTTAGCACCCATCTATGCGTTAAAAGTTATCGATAAAATAAAAAGTGATATAAAAGATATAAAAATAGTGGAGAAAGTATGATAGAGATCGTATTAAATGGTGAGAAAAAGCAACTGAAAAATCCGCAAACATTGCAGGCGTTATTAACTGATATTGGCTTTGCTTCAAGCTATGCTGCAGTTGCGGTCAATAAATCAATTATTGATCACAGTGCTTATGATACAACACAAATTAAACAAGGTGATGAGATCGATATTCTCACACCAATGCAAGGTGGTTAAATGGAGCAATTACAGCTTTATAATATTAATCTTGATTCGCGCATGCTTTTGGGCACCGCGCTCTATCCAAGCTTGGAGAGCATGTGTGATGCGATTAATACGTCACAAACGCAAATGGTTACCGTGGCATTAAAGCGTGAGTTACATGGCGGTAAAAATAATTTTTTCTGGCAGAGAATACAGCGAAGTGGCTGCCATGTGTTACCCAATACCGCAGGCTGTAAGACAGCAGATGAAGCGCTGATGATTGCCAAAGCAGCAAGGCAAATCTTTAACACGGATTTTATTAAGCTTGAAGTGATTGGTGATAATCATACATTACAACCTGATGTGTTTGAGCTTATTAAAGCAGCAAAAATCCTCATTGATCAAGGGTTTAAGGTATTGCCTTACTGTACTGATGATTTAATTATCTGTCAGCAATTAGTCAATATAGGGTGTAAGGTGATTATGCCATTAGGCTCGTATATTGGCAGTGGGCAAGGTATTGTTAACCCGTCGGCATTTAAACTGTTACGTTCACGCTTGAAAGACATTACACTAATTGTTGATGCCGGTATTGGCACGCCATCAGATGCCGTCTTAGCTATGGAGCTTGGTTTTGATGGTGTGTTGTTAAATAGTGCGGTGGCATTAGCTGAAAACCCGTCACTGATGGCAGATGCTTTTCGTTTAGCGACTGAGTCTGGCAGAAAAGCATATTTAGCTAAACGCATGCCACAAAGAGAGTTAGCTGAAGCAAGCACGTCATTGCAAGACACACCATTTTGGCATCAAATAAACTAAGTTAAGCTATATTGTGTTATGTGATTTTGTGCTCACGATAAGCATTTTGACCGTTTAGATTGCAAGGAGTAAATATGCCAAATACGAAGGAAACGCAAGTAAGAAGTAAACCAATGATTGCAGTCTCAAGCTGCCTTTTAGGTAATAATGTTCGTTTTAATGATGCTAATTCGCATAAGAAAATGATTACGGAAGAATTAGCACTTGTTTTTGATTATCAGCCTGTTTGTCCAGAGATGTCAGCAGGTTTTGGTGTGCCGCGTGAGCCTATTTATCTTGAGTTGAAAGATAATGATAAAGTCGCGGCAGTGAAACATGATCAAGTGACAGATGTCAGCGCGCAATTGCAACAAGGAGTTGATAAAGTTATATCAAGTCTACAAGATAGTGATGGCTTTATTTTAAAAAAGTCCTCACCCAGTTGTGGCAACGGTAGCGTTAAACTTTACAATGATAAGCATGGGATTATTCACAATAAAGCAGATGGCTTTTTTGTGGCAACTATTAAAAAGCATTTCCCACTTTTGCCGATTGAAGATGAAGGTCGCTTAAATGATCCGTATTTGAAGGAGCACTTTATCAAGCGTGTGTTGTTGACCAGACAACTCAAAAATGAGGTATTACACGCTCAAAGCATTAATGAACTGATGGCTTTCCACACACGTCATAAAATTATCTTACGTTTACATCATCCTAATTTGCAAAAAGCGCTAGGTCGCTTGCTTGCTAATGCGCATCGGCAAAACTTTGAATTGGTTAAGAAGAGCTATTATGAAATGTTCTTGATGGCGCTTCAACGCGTGGCAACACGTGGTAAACATCATACGATTTTGCAGCGTATGTTGCGTGAAATTAACAAATTGATTTCAAAGCAAGAGCGTGATGATTTGCAACATAAAATTAAACAGTATCATTTAGGCATTTTGCCATTAGCAGTACCCGTTGAAATTATTAAACACTACCTTAAGCGTTATGATATTGAGTTTTTAGCGCAACAAAGTTATTTAAATTTATATCCAGAGTCTTTGGGGTTAATGAGTAAAATGTAATGATGAAAAATAATAATGCGAGCCTTTTAGTCATTGGCGGAATTGATCCAACAGCACACGCCGGTGTGTTGCAAGATATCAAAGTAGCCAACTATTTTAAGGTAGATTGTGCTGCGGTAATATCAGCAAATACGGTGCAAAATGACAGTGATTTTATGATGCTCAATGCCGTCGATGATGCTATCTTTTATGAGCAATTTACAGCTGTTGTTAATACGCATAAACCGCAAGTGATTAAAAGTGGCGTGCTAGCTTCAATTGCTCAAATTGAGATGCTAAGCAAATTTTTGCAAGACAATCGGCAGGTGAAATATATCTGTGATCCAGTGCTAATGACAAGCTCAGGTGGTAATGTAATGAGCACAGAGGTCGTAAACGTATTAAAGCAGCAACTATTGCCACTGTGTTATCTGTTAACACCAAATCTACCTGAAGCGGCTATTTTATTAAATGACGGGAATATCCATCAAAAATCGCCTGTTGAGGTTACGAACACATTAAAATCCTCATATGGAATAAAGCATGTTTTACTAAAAGGCGGGCATGCTTTATCAGAAGATCAAAAAGGATGTGACTACTTGACACTTGCATCTCAAGAAGGTGTGCATTATCAAAGCAAAGCGCTCTATGTGGGAGATATACGTGGGACAGGTTGTGCCTTGGCAAGTAGTATTGCAGCCCTTGTCGCGCAAGGTGAAAACATAACTGAAGCGATATGTATTGCTAAATATCATCTATCACAACAAATGGATAGCGCCGTCAATGATTTATCACAGCTAGATGTTAAGCATTTGAGTTATTATGCTCAAGGTGTAATGGATGATGTGTGTTATTTACCAAAGGTTTGGCATCATACATTTGAAAAAGTGAACTTTCCACAAATGCCTCATGCAATAGGCTTTTATCCAGTTGTTGATCATGTTGATTGGTTGGAGAAACTAGCGATATTAGGTGTTAGAGCCATTCAATTGCGACTCAAAGACTTATCCCCAGATGAGTTGGAAACTCAAATTAAAAAAGCAAATGGTGTTGCTAAAGCCTATGATTTATCTTTGTTTATTAATGATCATTGGCAGTTAGCAATTAAATATGGATGCTTTGGTGTGCACCTAGGACAAGAGGATCTCGATACTGCCAATTTGCATGAGATTGCAAAAGCAGGTCTGCATCTAGGAATTAGTACGCATAATTATATTGAATTAGCGCGCGCATTAACACTTAAGCCTTCATATATTGCATTAGGTCCCATTTACTCGACAACGACCAAAGAGATGAAATTTAACGAGCAAGGATTAGATAAATTACGTCTTTGGCGCAAGCTCTGTCAAGAAACACCACTTGTCGCGATTGGTGGAATCTTTGAGCCACAAATGCTTGATGTATGGCAGTGTGGTGTCGATGGTGTTGCGGTTGTGAGCTATATAACTAAAGCTCAAGATGTGCAAAAAGCAGTGGCAACAGCGCAAGACTTTGAGCAGATAGCACTGGGAAATCGTATTGAATGTAGTATATGATGACATGCGTTAATAAAGATGGAAATGGCATATCAGGAGCACATAATGCAAGTTCAAAGAATTAAAAAAATCATTTTTACAAGTTGTGCAGCAACAGCAATGGTTTTATTTAGCAATAGTGCGTTAGCTAACCAAAAGCTATTGCGTGTTTGTACCACAGGTGATTATCCGCCATTGACATCATATGATGCAAATACGGGAGAGTACAAAGGCTTTGCAATCACTGTCGCAAAAGAGTTTGCGCATAAGATTAAGCGTAAAGTTGAATTTGTGCATAGTACATGGTCAACACTAAGTGATGATCTTAAAACAAAATGCGATATCGCAATGGGAGGTATTACTTATACCCCTAAACGTGCAAAAATGTTTTATTTATCAACGGGTGTGCTGTCGAACCAAAAAGCCCCTGTGTTTTCTAAAGCAAATGAATCTACGTTTAAAAATCTTGCAAGCATTGATCAAAAAGGTGTAACCGTTGTTGAGAATAAAGGTGGCACCAATCAGCCTTTTGCTGAGAGCTATATTCGTAATGCCGAGGTGAAAATTCTGCCAACTAATGCCGAAGTGTATGCATGTTTGAATAAGTATCCTCAAAAGAAACTTGTGATGTTTACGGACAAAATTGAAGTGCAATATCGCGCGGATATGCAAGACAGTTTATTAAGTGATAATGGGCTTAAGTTTGATCTAAGTTCTATCGCAGGTAATAAAGTTAGCCAGAAAGTCTTTATGACTAACAAAACCAAAGATGGTAAGTGGTTAATCAAGAAAATGAATAGCTTTTACAAGCATCATAAAAAAGACTTCAATCATTGGTATCAAGATGCTTTAAAAGCGCAATATCCTGCAGTGAAGGCAAGCTGTCCGTTTTAGATCTTAGACCATAGGATAAATGATGGATTATCAGAAAATTATCGATGAATACCCGCAAGAATATTGCTCGCTACTTGAGCTTTGTTATGGTGAGGGCATGATGTCAGAAGGTGGGAGTGAGGCTATTGATCAGCTGTTTTCAGGTGTGGATTTACACAATAAAAAAGTATTAGAAATTGGTTTTGGTCAAGGTGGTTTGGCGCAGTATATTTCAAGTAAATATCCAAGTATTGATTATCATGGTGTTGAAATTAATAAGGATATGGTTAAACATGCAAACAAACATTATAAGAAACCAAACACGCACTTTTACCACCTAGAAAATCCTGATGTTTTGCCCTTTGCCAAGCTAAGTTTTGATCTGATATTTTCCAAAGGTGTATTGGTGCATTTGGATAATAAACTACCATTATTTACAGAGATACATCGTGTTTGTAAAAAAGATGGACTGTTTATTGTGAATGATTGGTTAAGCCCAGACGGTATTGGGTTTGGCGAGCTTGTAGATAAAATGTGTGAGCTTGAAGGGTTAACGCTTTATCCAACGACAATGACCCAATATGTTGACGTATTGACAAAAGCGGGGTTTTTAGTCGAGTCAATGACAGGTGAAAATAAAGAGTATGCGCAATATAATGCAGATGTTGTGATACGTTTGCAGCAACAAGCAATAAAACAGCAATTTCTAGCAACGCATAGTAAAGAAGAATATCAAGAATGTATTGAAGCCTATGGCTGGATTTCACAGGCTTTTGCACAAGAGAGTTTGTTATTAAGACGTTTTGTAAGCAGGAAAACCAAACAATGAAAACCCATGAAATCATACATCCCATTGTTCAGCATAAATTAAGCCTATTAAGGGATGAATCGACTTCAAGTCGTGACTTTAGAATGATCACCAGTGAGCTTGCCATGCTGTTATGTTATGAAGCATTAAGTGATCTAATGGTTGAAGAGGAGATTATTGAGCATTGGCAAGGATCACTTGCAGTACCTATGCTTAAAAAACCACTACCAACTTTTTGCCCAATATTGCGTGCCGGACTTGGCATGTTAGATGGTGCATTATCTTTACTACCTAATGCACCCGTGACAATGATCGGTGTCGAGCGTGATGAAAATACTGCCAAACCACGCGAGTATTATTTTAAATCATGCACTGATCTTAATAGACGTACTACGGTTATTCTAGATCCGATGCTTGCAACGGCTGGTTCAATGATTAAGGCCATTTCAATGCTTAAATCAAAAGGATGTAAGCGATTTATTGTCGTTACATTTTTAGCGGCTCCTGAGGGTGTTGCGGCCTTAGAAAAAGCCCACCCTGAGGTTGAGCTTTACACGGCATCAATTGATAAGTGCTTAAATGAAAATGCGTATATTATTCCTGGTTTAGGTGATGCAGGTGATAAAATTTTTGGAACACTTTAAGTTGTGTCAGTAATAAAGTTATTGGTTTGTTGCGAGGAGTCAGTATTGTGCGTCAATAATTATGCTAAAATGAATCACAAAGATGTTTTATTGAATCTAAAGGTGTTGTTATGAGTGGAAAAATTCAAGTTACAGTCGATGAAAGTTTAAATAAAGCGATTCATGTTCAGGCGCAAAAAATGGGACTGTCTGTTAGTTCTTATGCAAGATACGCCATTAAGGATTTTATGGAACGAACTAATTCTAAGAAGACATTGCTGGAAAAGGCGTTGGAATCTGAAAGCGAAGAAATTACGCTAGCTGCTTTTAAAGCACAAATTAAGGCGCTGAAAGGTGCTTAAGTTATATCAAAAGAAGGAATTCAAAAAAGCGCTTAAAAAATATCGTCATAAGCAAAAGGTACTGAGTGAATTAGAGGAAGTCGTTGAACTACTAATACATGAGAAGGTTTTGCCTATGAAATACAAAGATCATGAATTATCAGGAAACTTTAAAGGAATTAGGGAGTTACATTTATTTCCAGATGATCTTTTGATGTACATTAAAGTCGAAAGGGACAGCATCACCTTGGTTGCGATAGGCAGTCATGCTGAGTTATTTGGTTAAATAAATTACCTTTGACAGTTTCCTGTGATATTTACAAGCGGTAGCATCAATTTTATGGCATGATATAGCCCAAATTGTTAAAGCATATGTAATGAATCAAGAATAAGTTGCGTCAGTTAGTACCTCTCCCCTTGCGGGAGAGGTCGTGCAGTTTAAGCTGCACGGGTGAGGGGAGTAATTGAATCTCAACTTATTTTTGAATTATTACTATACTATCGTAAATACTTTAAAATGAGTTGCGGTGGTTATAAATAAAAGGGAAAAGTTATGTTGATCGCGCTGATCATTGCCGCCTTTATGTTGGGTCTTATTATTGGGGGTTTATTTGTCAAAGTTTCTAGTAAATCACAACAAATAAAGTTAAAAGAACTTGAGCAGCAGTTGCCTCAAGTTGAAGCGTTACTTCAGGATAAAGACGATCAATTGCAGCAAAGCCAGCAACAGAACTTGGTGTTGACAACGGATCATAAGCATTATCAAGAACAAGAAAAGCGCTTAAGTCAAGAGCTCAGTATGACGAAACAAAAATTTGAGATTCGCAGTGAAGAAGTGCTTAAACTTAAAAATAAGCTAGCGAGTGATGAAGTCAAGATCGATTCGTTAACTAAAGATGGTGAGCGTCTGCTGGGAGAGCTTAATAAACTCTCAACTAAGCATGATGAATTAGCTGCTAAGATTGAAGGCTTATCCGAGGAAAAAGCATCACTGCAGGCGGAGCGCTCAAAACTCTTAAAACACATCGAAGCACAAGAGCAAAATGCACAGGAAAAAATTGCACTGTTAGAGAATGCCAAAAAGAGTTTAACCGAGCAGTTTGAAAATTTAGCTAATCGTATCTTTGAGGAAAAAGGTGAGAAGTTTGCCAAACAGAATAAAGTCAATTTAGCGGAAGTATTACAACCCTTTAAAAATGATATTAATGAGTTCAAAAAGAAAGTAGATGATGTCTATGTAAATGAAGCTAAAGAGCGAGCTTCGTTGCAAAAAGAAGTTAACAAGTTGTTTGAATTGAATCAAGAAATGAATAAAGAGGCAAAAAATCTTACTAAAGCACTCAAGGGTGATAAGAAGTTGCAAGGTGACTGGGGGGAGGTCGTACTTGAGCGTGTCCTTGAGTCATCAGGATTACGTAAAGGTCATGAGTATGATGTGCAGACAAGCTTCAAAGCAAGTGATGATGAAGATAATGCCAAGATTATGCGTCCTGATGCGATTGTTCATTTGCCAGATGGCAAAGATGTCATCATTGATGCTAAGGTTTCCTTGGTGAGTTATGATGCCTACACGCGTGCTGATTCAGAGAGCTCAAAGAACGAGTATCTTAAAAAACATATTGAAGCCATTCGTCAACATATTGCGCTATTATCTTCAAAAAACTACGAGCGTTTATCGCAGGTTAACTCATTGGATTTTATTTTGATGTTCATGCCAATAGAGGCGGCATTTGTTGTGGCATTTCAACATGATGATAGCTTGTTTCAAGAAGCCTTTAAAAAGCGCATTATTATCGTAACGCCAACGACTTTGTTGGCAACGTTGGGCACGATTCGTAACACTTGGAAATATGAAAGCTTAAATAAAAACGCGAGCGACATTACCGATCGCGCGACCAAGATGCTCGATAAATTCCGTGGCTTTGTTGAGGATGTTGAAACACTTGGTAAACAGCTGGATAAATCAAAAGAGACTTATGATGGTGCGCTGAACAAGCTAACCAAAGGCAGAGGGAATTTAATTTCTCAAGCTGTGCAACTCGAAAACATGGGAGTGCATATGAAAAAATCATTACCTCAAGATATTGTTGAGCAATCAGAGCTGGAGTTGTCACAACATGAAGATAAGTAAGTTTATCGCTCATCGAGGGGCAAACAAAGTTGCACCTGAGAATACCATGTTGGCATTTGAAAAGGCCTATCAAGCAGGTATGCGTTGGATTGAGCTAGATGTGCAGCTAAGTGCAGATAATATGCTTTTTATCTTTCATGATAACAATGCTAAAAAGCTCACAGGATTAGACGTTGATCTCACGAGTCAAGCTTGGACTGATATTAGTAAGCTTCATGTGTTAAACGATCGTTTTCCAGAGGTGCATGCTAAGATTCCAACGATGGAAGAGTATTTAGCTTGGATGGCAACTAAAGCGGATCTATATACCAATATTGAGATTAAGGACAAGTCTGAGTTTGATGCGGACTATGAGGCGCGCTTAGTTAAACATTTGCTAGATCTTGTTGAGCGTTACCCACAATTACATTCACGCATTTTATTATCAAGCTTTTCAGAGTATGTTTTAGATCAATTGGCAGAAAATAGAACAAAACTGGCTTGCGAGTTTTTAGTTGAAGTTAAAGATTGGCACAGCGAAAAACACACGATTTTTACTGAAACAAAGAGGAAGTTTGATCAGTGGGGCTGTGTTGCTCTTGGTATTAATAGCGCTGTACTTAATCGTGAGCGTATTGCCCAGTTAAAAGAAGCTTTTCATACTGTGTTGGTTTATTCGATTGGTTCACTAGCAGATGAAGAAATTCATAAGTTACTTAGCGATGGCGCTGATAGTGTGTTTATCGATAGTATGACTGTATTACAATCTGACGTAAAACGCATTGGTTTTTTAGCAACAGGGGATGAGATTACTACCGGTGATGTTATTAATACTAACACCCCTAAGTTGGCTGAGAAGCTGTATGAACATGGCTTTCAGCCCGGATTACATCTAACTTGTTTTGATGCCAAGGAGAAGCTCAAAACAAGTCTTCGGTTTTTGCTGCAAGAGCATGATGTGGTTATTACTGTGGGTGGTTTGGGCCCTACCGAAGATGATAAGACTTGCGAGGCGATTGCCGAAGTTTTTAATAAACCGTTAGTGTTTAATGAAGATTCTTGGCAGCGAATTTTCACGCGCATTTCCAGTCGCTTTGCAACCGTGTCTGAGAATAACAAAAAACAGGCGTATTTTCCTCAAGGTGCTGAAGTGCTTGTTAATGCGCAGGGTACGGCAGATGGTTGTTATGTTAATGTCGATAATAAGCATTTATTTATGTTGCCCGGTCCGCCACATGAGTGTTTGCCGATGTTTGATCAAGAGATTTTACCTAGACTGCTTCATTTGAAGCTACATAACACGCCGGTACGCTATCGATGGCAATTATTGGGTGCCTCAGAGGCGCATATTGCCAAGATGTTAAGTCCATTAGCGGCTGAATATGGGCTTGAGCTTGGCTATCGTGCGGCATATCCATATCTTGAGGTTAAGCTACATGTTACGACTGCACAGGATGTATCGTTACTTGCTAATGAGATCACAAAGGTGGTTGAGCCATTTCTAGCAACAACGACTAAGCAACATGCCAGTGAAGCGCTTAAGACTTATCTTAAAACAGGTGAGGTAAGTCTCAGCATGCAAAAGGATGTCACCAAAGGTTATGTATACAGTCATTTAGCGCAATTGATGCCAGTCACCGAAACTAAGCCAAAGTTAAGTATTCAGTTACAAAGCAATGGTATGCTTGGATTTTGGAGTAAGAGCGCGCAATTGGTTGATGATCTATCTTTAGTCATTAAGGCAAATGATCATGTTAAAAATAGGATCTTTGAACAAGAACATCATGTGCGCTTTAGCAATAAAGGCAAACATAGTTTTCAATTTATATATGAGTGGATTTGTGCACAAGTCTTACATGTTATCGAAAAAGAGGGGATTTAAAGGATGAGTAAACCATTAGTTGGTGTGGTTATGGGTTCAAAGTCTGATTGGGAGACAATGAAAAATACCACGGAAACCTTGAAGCAATTAGGTATTCCTTATGAGGTGCAAGTTGTGTCAGCGCACCGCACACCTGATTTATTATTTGAATATGCACAAACAGCAGAACAAAAAGGCTTAAAGGTAATTATTGCAGGCGCTGGAGGTGCTGCGCATTTGCCGGGTATGCTTGCAGCCAAGACGCATATTCCTGTGCTTGGGGTGCCGGTGCAGTCTAAAGCTTTATCGGGACAAGACTCATTATTATCCATTGTGCAAATGCCAGCAGGTATTCCGGTGGCAACATTCGCGATTGGACGCGCGGGTGCTGTTAATGCTGCTTTGTTTGCATGCAGCATGTTGGCTGTTGAGCATCATAAATACAATGAAGCAATTAAAAAATATCGTCAGGCACAGACGGATAGTGTCTTAAAAGATACAGCTTTAGAATAATTTGCTATACTCGATTTTGCCTATTTATAAAACATTAAACAAAGGAGTTAAAAATGATGAATAAAAAAAGTCTATTGAGCTTAAGCGCTTTAGCAGCAGCTGGTTTGTTGTTAGCGGGATGTGCGACAAAGACGGTTTATCTCACACCGGATCAATATTGCCAAACGTCCACCTTGCAATCCTATACAGTGAAGAAAGGTGATAGTTTAAGCAAGATTGCTCAAGCAAGTAATACGACTGAAAGCTGCATTAAATCATTGAATCACTTGAAAGGAAATGTGATTAATCCGGAGCAAAAACTCTATCTTCCTGTCGTGCCTAAAAGTAGCTGGTTATAGTATTTCAAATAAATTTTCTTAAACAAATGCCATGCTGTGATAGTGTTCCTATCTGGTATCGGTAAAGCATGTGCAGAAGAAGTAAGCTTAGTAATAATGCAAAAATAAGTTGAGTTTTAACTATACCTCCTCACCCGAGCAGCTTAAGCTGCACGACCTCTCCCACAAGGGGAGAGGTACTAGTTGACGCAACTTATTATTGATTCATTACTTAGCTGCAACTGAGTAAGCTTCGATCCTAATTTAGTTTACAACACTAATATCAACCGATGGACGTAAGGTTGAGCATACCGCTAATGCTTCATGCACAGGGTGATTTGCAAATTTTGTAAATGGTGCATTGGCTTGCGCTTTTTGATCAATCGTAGGGATGGCTTGTTGCATTAAGTTGTAATCAAAGCGTGGCGCCCATTTGCGTGCACCAAGGCGTGCAGTGGTTGAGCAGTTGTCAACCATGTGGGCAACACCTTTGAAGTGCATGTAAGGATTCAGTGAGTCAACGGCTTCGATAATTGATTCATTGACAATTTCTGAATAGCTATGACCCTTTTCAGCTAAGACATCGACTTGGGCAATAATGCAAGCAAGGTAAACTCCTGCAGTGATTGGGTCATTTGGCATATTGTTATTATCGCGCTCGCTGCGCACTTTCTCACCGATTTTCCACATATCGGTTCCATCGATTTTGCCCATTGGTAGACGTGAATGGCGTTTGCCTGCTAAGGTAACTGAGCGAAATTCATTGCCACTTTCTACATCTTCATAGATCTCGAAAAGGATATCTAAGCATGGTGTATAGGCAGCATTGTAGGCATTCTCAAATTTTTGTTTGTCTTCTGGACTAAAACTATCATAAACCTTTTTAAGTCCTTGTGTTGAAATGGTTTTTGAGATATTTCCAGTAATTGCTTCAGCAGTACGCTTAAAGGCTTCTTCAGGGTCAACCCCATTATCGGTAAAGTGGCGATAAAGCACTTCAATAATGCCATGCACGGCACCGAGTAATACACCGCGCTCGCCAAAAATGTCTGAGCGATATTCCATCTCCATAGTGGTTGGGAAAACAAAGGGTGCGCCACAAGCAATTGCCCAAGCAAGCGCATAATCAGTTGCTTTACCATCGATGTCTTGATAAACGGCAATGCTGCTATTTATGCCGGCACCATTAACCGTTTTGCCTTGTTCATAAAGTCGTCTTACCGAAGGTCCCATGCCTTTTGGACACATCGCCACAATATTAATATCATTGCGAATGGGTGCATTGATTGTTTTCATATAGCCGATTAAAAAGCCATGAGAAAAGCCAAGGGTACTTCCTGGTTTTGCGGCAGCAAATATTTCTTTGTAAAGTTCAGCCTGTGCTGCATCAGAGATTAAGATAATTGCTAAATCAGATTTAGAAATAACGTCAAACATCTCACCTAATGTACCATCTGCTTTGGAGAAGCCGGCTGCTTCAGCAGATTTCTCTGATTTGGAATTAGCGCGTAAACCAACGCATACTTTAATATCAGTATCAGTCAGTGAGTCACGCAAGTTTTGCGCCTGAGCTGGACCCTGAGAGCTCCAGCCAATCACACCGATTTGTTTGATACCATCAAATGCTTGTGGTAGCTTCGAGAATAAATGACGACCTCCGGCAACGATTGTCTCACTGCTGCCGCCTAAGTTGTACTTTTTAACTTCAAAAATATTGCTTTGGATTTTCATGTGGTCTTACCTCGTTGTTTTTGATAATAAAATAAAAATTCGCCGATAAACGTATTGTGCTATAAAATTCATGTTGAAATAAAGTGAATTATCATCAATTATATATTGCGTATTTTGCAATAAATTAATGCTGGCGGGATGTTAGATGTTAGATGTTAGATGTTAGATGTTAGATGTTAGATGTTGGAGCCATAGTTAATGAATGTGAAAAGTTTAGAAGTGTTTAAAACATTGGCAGAAACGCTAAGCTTTAGTAAAACCGCAGAGCGTTGTTACTTAAGCCCTTCGGCGGTGACAAGAGTTGTTCAAAAGCTTGAAGAGAGTTATAAGGCAAGCTTTTTTGAGCGCAATAATCGCAATGTTTCTCTGACGGATGCCGGTAGACATATGTATGAGTTTAGTGTTAAGGTTCTTGATGCAAATGATGAATTATTTGCGTTATTACATCCAGATGAGGGTAATTTGCGCGGTGATATTCGCCTGTTTTGTACGGTAACAGCGTCATATGTGATTTTGCCACGGATTATTGCGGCACTTAATATGCGCTACCCTAATATTCAGTTGCAATTAGAGACAGGATCAATGCAAAATGCACTTAGCCTTGTTGCTAGTAAACAAATGGATGCCGGCATTTCATTTATTGATGAACGTAAGCTTGATGATAGCCTCTGTGCGCATCCTGTGCTTATTACTAATATGGTCTTGGTCGTATCACAAGAAAGCAGTGCCCAGTCCATTGATCAAGCATTAGCGCAATATCCTTTTATTATGCCAATTCAGTTTTTAAACGATAACACGATAGATAAATGGTTAATAGAACAAAAGCGATCACCGCGAATATATGGCGAAGTGGATGGCAATGAAGCGATTTTATCACTCGTATCTTCTGGTGTTGGTATATCGGTGCTGCCCAAGGTGGTGGTAGAACATAACCATTTGGCTAGCAAAATAAAAATGTTTGCACTTAAAAATATGGCGCCAGTAACCGTAGGTATTGTGATGCGTAAACAGGCGATAAAATCACCGGTTAAGCTTAAATTTTGGCAATTATGCAAGAGTTTGGAGATATTGGATTGTCGTTGATTAAATAATGAAGTGATAGAAATGTTGTAAAATAATTTATGGGCGGTATATACTCAAAAATGCAAATTAGGATCTGGAAGGGTTTGTAAATAAAATGATTACATTAGATTGTTTAAATAATATGCTTGGCGATAGTAAGGTCAAAATTCGTCAAGCAGCAGAGAAGTTTAATCTCACCATTGATGATGAACAAATTAACCGTTTGATTGACTACTTATCACTATTGAAAAAATGGAATAAAACTTACAATATGACAGCGATTACCCAGTGGGATGAAATGCTAGTAAAGCATGTCTTTGATAGCATGTCAGTGGTTTCCTTTATCAAAGGCAAATATGTTGTTGATGTTGGTAGCGGTGGCGGTTTGCCAGGTATTGTCTTGGCAATTTTGTTACCTGAAGTTAACTTCGTATTAATTGATAGCGTTGGCAAAAAAGTGCGCTTTTTAAGTCATGTCAAAAAAGTGCTAGATTTGGAAAATGTGACAGCTGTGAATATCAGGGTAGAGGCATATCAGCCAGAGGTGTTATTTGATACGGTAATCTCTCGCGCCTTTAGTTCTATTGCTGATTTTGAGCGTTTATGTCAGCATTTATTGGCTGTTGACGGGCAAATGATTGCGATGAAGGGGGGCAAGATTGAGCAAGGTGCATTAGATGCATTGCCGCTAAAGCATGAGATATTTGAAGTTGATGTGCCACTGTTAGATGCCGAGCGTCACGTGATTCGGATGTATAAAGCATGAGCAAGATAACAGGGCTTTTATTTTGCGCGTTACTGGCAGTTATTGCCTATGCTGTTGCCTACTTGCCATTTGCGCCTTTTACCATCTATCATCACAATTTAGAAGTTCACCCATTAGAACCGATGGTACTGTCGATTATTATAGGTATTATCTGTGGTAATGTATTCTTTCGACATAAAGCGCCAGCTCATCAACAGGAAAATTTGCAAGGCGTGATCAGTTCAGCACGCTTGTGGCAGAAGTTGACCCCGGGGGCTAATTTTGCGGCAAAGTCGCTATTGCCTTTAGGTATTGTGTTAATGGGGGTGAAGTTTGATTTACTCTCGGTGCTTAAAGTCTCAGGTCAAGCGTTATTGATCAATCTCATTTGTCTCTTAATTGCTTATGTCGTTACACTGTGGTTATGTAAACGCTTAGGTGTTGACGAGAAAATGTCAGCACTTATCACTATTGGTACGGCAATATGCGGAGGATCAGCAATTGTCGCAGCAGCTCCGGTTGTCAAAGCCAATCAAACGCAAGTAGCAATTGCAATGACTATTGTGTCATTATATGGCTTAATTGCGATTTTTGTTATGCCGCTATTGGGGCATGCCTTGGGATTAGATGAGTTTCAATTTGGCGTATGGGCAGGGACATCTATTCAAGCAGTACCACAAGTGGTGGCAGCTGGTTTTGCTTTTGGCGCAATTGCCGGACAAACAGCAACGATTGTGAAGATGGTCAGGATTTTGCTCCTTGCGCCGATGGTGATGTTGATTGGCATTAAACACCATAAAGCCAATAAAACTAATGATGAAGTGCAAAAAAAGGTCGCATGGCATCAGTATTTCCCTAAATTTATTCTATATTTCTTGGCAGTGGTTGTTCTCAATACCTTGGGGTTATTTGGTTTTCTAGATCGATTAACTGATTTGTCAATAAGCCATTATATTGCCGAAATTTCTGCATTTTGTATGACAATGGCAATGGTCGGTGTCGGTTTAAATACAGACTTAGTTGTCTTGCTTAAATCAGGGGGGAAACCATTATTAGCCGGTGGTTTAGCGATGATTATCCTGCTTGTCATATCACTGGGCTTGATTATTGTGCTGTGACCAGTTCTCAGTTAAATTTTGTATGAGCTTTTTAATTGGCATCGGTCGATAGAAATAATAACCCTGGATGCAATCACAGCCTAGCTCAATGAGTTTATCCACCTGTGCTTTGGTTTCAGCGCCCTCAGCAATCAGACTGATATTGAGCTCGTTGGCTAATAGCACAATGGCTTTAACTGCACCAATGACGGGTTGATTGTGTGGTTGATCGAGGCGTTGGGTAAAACTCTTGTCAATCTTGATGGTGTTGAAACTATAATTTATAAAACGATTAAGGGATGAGTATTGCGTGCCAAAGTCATCCATGGATAATCCGATATTATGCATTTTAAGTTGCGCAAACATTTGGCTGATGTTTAGCGAGTTACTCTCCAAGTGCTGCATTAGCTGAGACTCGGTGATTTCAAATTCGATATTCAGCCACTTCGGAATGGGGTGCTGTTTGATCTGTTCAATCAATGATTGCATATGTGTTGGAAAGTCATATACAACAGGGGAGATATTAAGGCTTAATTTAAAGTTTTGGTTAGGCGCCAAATCTAACAGACAGAAATAGCATAATACTTCATTAACAACATAGTCATTGAGCTTATCGGCAAGTCCCATACGTTCAACAATTGGAATGAAAATATCAGGTCGAATATTGCCAAGCTCAGGGTGGTTTAGTCGCATTAGGCTTTCACAACCAATAATTTTGCCGCTGCGCCCATTAACAAGTGGCTGAAAGTTAAAATAGAAAGATTTCTGGGCAAATGCTTCATACATATATTTTTCAAGGGTTTGTTCAGTATGATAGAAGTTATCGATGGTTTCATCATAGATAACGCATTCTTGTTTATGACTCTTGGCATAAAATAACGCCAAATCAGCGCGCCGTAAATTTAAGGTGTAATCTAGCTGTGGCGTAAACAGTGACATTCCTAATGCTGTGGTAATACTGAGTGTTTTGTGGTCTATACGATAGCTTTGTTGTATCTGTTCTTGTAGGTGCTTGCCAAATGCTTGTATATCCTCGCTCACAGGAAGCGCTATAAGAACACTAAATTCATTGCCGCCGGTGCGTGCAATAGTGCTTTGTGTTGGTAACACTTCAATTAATCGCTGTGCAAAGGCAATTAATAGCATATCACCTGTATAATGTGAGTACGTATCGTTTATGCGTGCGAAGTGGCAAATATCAATCATTAAAATATAGTGATGATGTTTTGTTCTGGGGAGCTGTTTCTTAACAACAGTCAAAAAAGCTCTGCGGTTATAAAGCTCGGTCAAACTATCCGTCATCGCGAGTTGTTCCAAAAGGACTGCTTTTTTGCTAAGTAATGCATTGCGATCATTGACGTGTCGTAATAATCGTGTCGTTAAGCGACGCATTGAAATAATCACAAAGCTAATAAACAGTAAACTAAATGTCAGTAAGCCTATTAATAAAAGCCACGAATAAATCGAACCAAGATAAGTCATAGGCTGGCTATACTCATCGTGCCATATGGTTATATGCAGATAGGTAATAATCGCAATAGCAATAAGCATTGTGCTTGAGAATATCAGTGCAGACTTCTCGGTGTAAAAACTTAAGGCATAAACGATGGCAAGACCGTAGATAATACTAAGAGGCGATAGTAAGCCATAAAATAAATAATCATTAATGATGGCTATAGCTGCAACAATGAGAACAATGTGTGATTTAGTTTGATTGTTTAGCTTAGCGCGAAAAAGCATCAAAATAACTAAAGCTAAAGCCAACAGTAAATCTAGCGTATATTTAAGTGACCAACCACTATCAAAAGCGCGGAATACCGAAAGTGTGCTTAATAGAACCGATGAAATGGCAATTAAGATAAGCACTGCATTAATCAGACGAGTATGTGCCTTTAAGGTGATGACCTCCTCAAGTGTACCCTTTGATCGAATAACATGCTTTGCCATAGATTGTCCTTATCATCTTCCATGGAGAACTAACCATAAGTATAGATTAATAATCATTGAAATCAGCAATTGACGCTCAAAGTTTAATAAAAAAATAATTAGCGCTATCACATTATCGAGTGATTAGGTATAATTTGCGATCGTATTTTAACTGAGCTAGCATTTTTTAAGGTTTTGCCGATGTCATTAAAAGTCAAAGAGCGCAGACGCGCGCGTTTTCATGCCGTGCAGGCTCTATATCAGCAATCATTGGCGCATACACAAGTCAACGAACTGAAATTGCAATTCTATGCTGACAATGTTGATCGTCATTCCGTTGAGTGGGATTTTTTCTATCGCTTAATCGATGGAGTTGCTAAGAATAAAGACGCCATTGATCAGAAAATCAATCATTATGCGATCAATGATTTGGCGTCAATTAATCCGATTGATTTGGCGATTTTACGCTTAGGCGCTTATGAGCTCATCGATTGTTTAGATGTACCTTATCAGGTTGTTCTAAATGAGTATGTTGATCAAGCAAAAGAATTGGGTACTGAAGAAGGGCATCGTTTCGTCAATGGGCTCTTGGATAAAATTGCTAAAGAAATGAGAAAGCAGTAGTTCTAAATTTTTGATCAATGGTATATGCCACTATAAAATATTACCTGACATGTATATAATCTATTGAGTTTCAGAGGCTTCAAATATAGGTTATAGATACGATGGAAAAAAAGGTAAGCCGCCTTCGCTGGCAAATGGATCGCGTATTTTGGTGTGATTTACTGTTGATAACAATCATTATGGCAATCGCCTTGTGTCTTTATGGTCTGCCGGTGCTTTTCACGCCAGATGAAGGGCGCTATGCTGAGATTGCGCGCGAGATGGTCGTTAACCACCAATATATCGTACCGCACCTAGATGGAGTGATTTATTTTGAAAAGCCGCCAATGATTTATTGGTTAACAGCTTTGTCGCTCAAGATCTTTGGCTTCAATATTTGGGCGGCTCGCCTACCTAATCCGGTGTTATCGATTATTGGTGTGTGGTTTGTATATCTCGTTTGTCGTATTGTCTATCAAAAGCGCCGTGTATCACTGTGGGCTGCACTGATTACGGGGACGTCGATTTTATATTTAGGTGGAGGACGCTATTTAAACCTTGATGCCGGTGTCGCCTTTTTCTTAACGATAACCATGTTGTCATTTTGGGCATCAAGACAATATCGCCAGACAAGTTGGCAGGCAAATATATGGTTATTAAATGCCTTTATTTTCTCGGGGCTTGCAGTGATGACCAAGGGTTTAATTGGCATTGTCTTTCCGATGATGATTATTGGTTTATGGGCGCTTATCGTTGGCAGATATCGCCTGCTGTTAGATTATCGCTTATATCTTGGCTTAATCGTCGTTTTAATCATTTCAGTGCCATGGATTGTTGCGGTTAATAACGAGCACCCTGAGTTTTTCCATTATTATGTGATTGTTCAACAAATCTTGCGTTATGCTACGGATGAGCAAGGGCGACAAATGAGTAAATTTGTCTATTTTGGTATTTTTATTATTGGCTTTTTCCCTTGGTTTGGCTTTTTACCACAAGTCTTTAAATCAGTATTAACTAAGCTCAAAACACGTAAAAAGCATGAAAATGAGTGGTTTTTATTTGTCTGGGGCATGGCAATTTTACTATTTTTTGCGTTTTCAAAATCGATTTTAATGGGCTACTTAATTCCGGTGGTGACACCCTTTGCGATCTTGATCGCGCGACGCATTGACAAGATACTTAATGAGTCGACATTACGTAAGTCAACCAAGGCAAGTATTATTGTTTCATTGGTGTTTTTCATTATTATTGCGATTGCTTTTGTGATCTTGCCATTTATTCCTAATTTTGCGATGTTCTTTAATGAAATTGCAGGGTTTTATTGGCCGGCGGCACTTGTGTCTCTTATCACTGCGATTGCAGGATTTGTTTATTTAAAGCGCAATAATCTCAAAGCGATTATGTTATGGTTTGTCTGTGCGATGATGATTATATTGAATTTGGGCTGGTCAGGTTCGCAGTATTTTGCACAAAAAACAGTGCGTCCACTGACGAATATTGTCGCCCCTTTGCTTAAAACCTATCCGCAGGCGATTGTCGCAAACTATGGTGGTTACTATTATGATGCACAGTTTTATTTGGATCGCTTGACGTGGATTGTTGCCAATGAAGGCGAGCTTGCAAATACTGCCAAAATGCCAAACTCAGGTGCTGATAAAACGCTAAGAACCGCAGATCAATTCTGGCCAGCATGGCAAAGTGATCGTCGTGTTTTTGTCTTTACCGATGAGAATAATTACAACGCTTACTTTAAAAAAGGACAACCTTATCAAGGGTATTTGTTAGCAGAAACACCAAAGCGTTTTTTATTGACTAATCACCCGTTAGCAGAAGCAGCTTTTATGCATGGAGCGTAATACAATGGATAAAAACTATCAGTATTTTAGAATTGTTGAACACCGGCAACTTGCCATAAGTGTTCACCATCTTTGCGTATGAAGTGCCAGATTTCTTCAAAGTTTTGCCAGTCACCATGAGCATCTTCTTTAACCTGTCCAACAAACATGACACTGGCAATATATTGATTTGCTTGACGATCACAGCTCATGACTTTGCAGCTAAGGTCTTTAAATTGCGCTAATTCCTCATTGTGCTCAATGTCATTTAAGACACTGTGATAGAGATCTTCAGTAATATAGCTTCTGATCTTTTCAAGACCTTCTTTATTGTTTAAAGCTTGTAGTTGATTAAATAAGTTTAACGCTTGGTGGTTAAAGACGGTCTCAGGTGTACCATCAGCTAACTGGCCGTTGACGATACCATTAATTGACTGTGTTGATTGGCTGTGCTCAGCCGAAGCTTCTTGGGCATTGCCAGTAAACGCATTGGTAGCGGTATGTAGTGGTGATGCTTGATTATGTGATGCATTATTATGATTGTTATTGTGCATTTGTTGCTGCATTGCCTTTCTACGCATAAAGAAAACAAACAGTGCGATCAGTGCAATAACAATGAGTAATCCCGTCATACCATGCGCACTAAAAAGCCAAGCAAAAAGCGCACCTAATCCAAGCGCGGTTAAAATCTTACCAAAGGTGCCCATGCCACCTTTTTTCTGAGCAGTGCTGCCAGCAGCTGTGCTATTGTGTGTTTGTGTTGGTGTTGAGCGGCTAAAGCCATGGCTTGAACCACCGCCAAAACGCTTGGCTTCAGCTAACTGAAAGCCTGACATTGCTAACAGCATAAATGAGAAGATCACGCCAATTTTCTTAAGCATCGTATCGTATCCTTTGGTTTTGCTAAATGAAATCTTGCCAATCATAACCAAAAGCTGCTATAGAAACCAGTTGAATATTTCATCGCGAAATTGATAGTCTTGCAAATTTGACAAGTCAGTTTCAATAATGTTAGGGTAAAAATAACAATCGATCATTATGGAGATGTTATTTTATCTTGAGGACTTTTCCTCAAAATTTAATATAGTTATGTTTTATCAAACACTAAGATTATTAAAAATTTCACTTGGAAACGTTATTGAGTGGTATGATTTCAGCCTTTATGGTTATTTTGCAGTAGCGATAGCAGCAACGTTTTTTCCTAGCTCAAGCCCTTTTATTTCATTATTGGCCACTTTTGCAGTCTTCGGAGCTGGATTTCTAGCCCGCCCTGTAGGTGCTTTTGTTTTTGGGCATTTAGGCGATAAAGTTGGTCGTCATTATGCAATGAATCTTTCTATTGCTATGATGGGATTGGCAACAGTTGGAATGGCATTTTTACCAGGTGTCTCAACGATAGGTATTATGGCGCCTGTGTTGCTAGTTTTACTTAGAATGATTCAAGGCTTATCCGCTGGTGGTCAGTTTGGCAATCTGTTAACGATTACGACAGAAGATGATGATTATCGTTTAAAAGGTTTAAACATAGGTATTGCATATTCAGTATCTGTTATTGGGTTCTTGTTGGCAGCCTTTGTTAGCGTTACCGTTGTTAAGTTAATTCCTGATTCATTGTCTGAATATGCTTGGCGAATTCCATTTTTAATAAGCGCTGTTCTTCTAATAGCTCAGATTTTTTTAAAAGAGAAGGATGTCGATCAAGATATCGTAGACTCCAAAGATAAAATGAAAGTCTCACCAATTAAAATAGTCTTTACAAAGCACAGAAGAAGCCTTTTTTGTGTCATTATACTTTCGGCTGTTGCCGCATCGTTGTTCTATATTCTGGCAACTTACCTTGTGACTTATATGACGCAACATATTGGGTTAAGTCAAGCGACAGCTTTAGGTATTAATAGCTTGGCTCTTAGTTTGATATGTATTATGGTTCCGCTTTCAGGACTCCTTTCAGACTATTGGGGCCGAAAGAGATCCTTAAACGCGTGCCTCATATCAATGATAGTGTTGTCGGTGCCGGCAATGCTGTTGTTCAACTCAGCAAGTTATGTGCTTATTATTGTAGCCACTGTTTTAATAACAGCACTTGTATCCTTGCTTCAAGGAGTTGCAACGCCTTTGTACTCTGAGCTTTTCCCAAAAGATGTGCGTGCTTCAGGTTGCTCAATTGCATATGGCATAGGAGTTTCCATCTCTGGCTTTGCACCAATGTTTGCAGATGTGTTTGTTAATATGTCACCATCATATGGTTTAATTTATTTTATTTATGCATTGATTATTGTTGGTGTTATAACCACCTTTTACTTGCCAAGTAATAAAGTCAGACACATAGAATATCTTCGTGTTCGTTCATTATTGGTGGCATAGGTAATTTATCAACTATACTCAATCTAAGAATGATTAGATGGAACCTAAACAAACAATGGATACAAGAAACAAAATCCCTTTTTATAGTGGACTATGCTTGCTGCTAGGCTTAGTTGAATCTGCTATTGCTGTAAATGTTGTCGATAATCATGACCAAGATGATTTGCATCCTACTATGGCATTGCATAATTCAGATAATCGCTTGGATAATCACTGGTATTTTGGTCCAACGCTAGAAGCGCGCTATACGCATACGCGCTTAAATCTTTTTAATGTTGTTGGTACGGCGGCAACGTCTGAGTGGGTGGGTGGTGCTATTTTTGGCGTCATTAGTACTTATAATCACTGGCAAGCGCATTGGTATATCCATGGGGCGGCAGGGACAGGGCGCGTTAATCTGCGAGCAAATGATTATAATATTGATCAGCACACTAACCTTGAGCATTACTTTGCCGTTTCAAGTTTGAGTTTTGGTTATGAATTTATTCAAGGGCGATTTCATATAACACCAGGTGTTTATACTACGGCAAACTATTCAAGATATCGTACGACTGAGCCGATGATGTTGGCATTGGTCAATACCAGTGGCACGAAACAGGATGATGTGTATTTGCATGCAGGGGTATTACAATCAAGTACGTTTCATTTTAATCGCCATTTTTCAATCTCAAGTCGTACTGAGCTTGGTTATATTTATTACAACAATACGCAGGTTGATTTTTATCAAGCCAATGGTTTGGGTACGTTGTCACAAAATACCACGAATCACGGCGGATTGTATTCACTATTAGGTATTGGCTTTAATTTTGATAGCAGTTATGGACGCTTTATTATTGCGCCATGGGCAAGCTATATTTATGTCCCCGCAAAAAACCATAGTATCAATAGCAATGTTAGTGCTATTGGCTTAAAGCTTTTGTATCTTATGTAGTGTAATGATTAGCAAGAGTGGACTGCTGGAATCACAAGCTTTTGACCCACGCGAATCTTAGATGGGTTAGTGATGTTGTTTTCTTTAGCAATGCAGTTAGCACCTTTAGTCTTTGATAAGCCATGTGCTATAGCGATGTCATATAATGTATCACCTTTTTTAACCGTATACGTTGCATTACCAATAGCTGTTGGTGCTTGCGCTGCAGCTGGCTGATTATGCATTACAGGTTGCTCTTGACCAATAGCATTGTTCTCTTGGCTTGAGAAATAGTTGCTTGGCCCCATTGGAATCGTATAAGTCAAGCCAACAGAAGCCGTTGCTTGACCCATGCTGTGACCACCTTGTGGCAACCAGTTGTATTGGTATTGTGCAAATACGTTCATAGTGCGAGACAATTGGTAACCAGCACCCACTGCAACAACAGGTCTGAAAATTTTGCTATAGTTATCATTGGCACCAACACGGTTCCATGCATAACCCGCTTTACCAAATACATCAAACTGTTTATTGTTGCCAAAATAGTACTTACCAACTAAGAATAGTGGTACATTCCAGACATTGATTTTGTTGCCTGCTGTTTTTGAAACTTGGTTTGCGTATTGCAAATCCATTTCCGCACCAACGCTAACGCTGCGATTTAAAGCATAGTCATAACCTACTAAACCACCGAAAGCTACACCACCTTTGTGGTTTGCAAAACCATTTTGTGCAAATGAGTAACCAACGTTGCCACCAACGATTAAACCACTTTGTGCGCTAGCATTTGCTGCAGAGATGCTTAGTAAAGCAATCGCTGATAAACCAATTATTTTGTTCATTTTTGTCATGAGATAAACCCCCTATAGATTTGTTTTGTATCAAAGACCTATTTTTGGTTCGCGCAAATTAACGTAAAAATTTGGAAAAATCAAATACGATACGCTTATTTGTGTTAACACTTTATTTTTTGGGATAATCCTTTGCTATACTTGCTTAGGCGTTCATGGAAAGATAAAAAGGAAATTGTTATGCCCATTATTCAAATATACTTTGGTCGGAGGTATCATCCTCTCAGTTATGGTATTCGCTGGGTGACACGTTCACATTTTTCACATGTCGAATTGCAAATTGATGATGATTGTTATAGTAGTAATGGTTCATTGGGTGTTTATAAGCGTAGCTATGATGACTTGCGCAAATCTCAAGATATGTTAGAAACTTGGCGTACAGAAATCAGTGATGCACAAAAGAATGATCTGATTATTTTTTTAAACAATCAACTGGGCAAGAAATATGATTACTCATCTGCCTTAGGGCTTGGCTTGTGGCGTCGTGACTGGATGGATGAACATGATAAATGGTTCTGCTCAGAGCTTATTGATGCAGCATTTAAAGCAGCAAAATCCCCTTTGACCAATAATGATTTTGCTTCACATCGTTTAACGCCAAATGATTTAAGAACTTCTCTTGCGATTAAGCGTGAAAAGCTCGAGAAAAACATTCACAACAAGAATTGGTGGCAGAAATTGAAGTTTTTCTAATACGCAGTTTTACTCATCACCTAGCCAATTAGCCACGACAATTTTATCTAGGTTTTGTTTGGAATGCCATTAATTTAAGTGTAAAGTATTATTATCATAATTTTAGATCAAATGTAAAAAGGATAGAATATGAAAAAAGTGATTGTTGTGGGTGCTACGGGCACGATTGGTCAAAGTGTGTGTGAGACTTTGCAACAGCACAACTACGAAGTGATTAAAGTATCACGCTCAGGCGATATTGAGGTAGATATTGCCGATCTTGATTCGATCAAAGCCATGTATGACAAGATTGGCTCATTTGATGCATTGGTATCGACCACGGGTAAAGTAACGTTTAAGGCGTTAACTGAAATGACTGAAGCGGATTTTATGCTTGGGCTGCATAACAAATTGATGGGGCAGGTCAACCTGGTGCAAGAGGGATTAAAATATATTAATGATAATGGCTCATTCACATTAACCACAGGGATCTTAAATCAAGAACCTATCGCCCTTGGCGCATCCGCTGCGATGGTCAATGCAGGAGTTGAAGGTTATCTCAAAGCAGCAAGCTTAGAATTGCGTCAAAAGGTGCGCATCAATGCGGTAAGTCCAACAGTTATCACCGAAGCACTTGCCTCTTATGCGCCATTTTTCCCGGGCTTTACATCGGTATCTGCACATGATGCAGCCCAAGCCTATCTAAGATCCGTTGCTGGTATTGAAACTGGCAAGGTTTTTAAAGTGGGGTTTTAATGGTTTAGACACTTCACCACATCTAAAGCTGCAGCTTTACGTGCCGGAAGCAAGCCGCTTAGTATCCCTAGGCTGACGACAGAGATAAATGCCAGTAATACCGCAAAGGGTGAGATGAACCAGATAAACTGAATCTCTTGCACGAACTTTGAAGCGATATATAAGATCAACTCATAGCTACCAACTCCCAGCACAAAGCCGATAATGCCAGCACTTAAACACAGTAAAATGGCTTCAATCAAATAGCTCCAAAAGATCGTGCGATCTCCGGCACCAATGGCTTTGAGTAAGCCGATTTCATATAGATTTTCAGAAATTGATGCCAGCATCATATTGGTAATACCAATGCCTGCAACAACAAGCGATACGATTGAAATGACTGCAAGCATTAAGGTGAAAATGTTTAAAAAAGTCTGAATGTTTTGCAATAGATCAATGTCCGGTGACACCATGAAGGTGCCGCTGTTGCCATATTTGCTGGTGAAGTAATTCTTAAGGGCGTTACTCACTGGAATGACAGCGTTTACATCATCGACACTAAAATAAAATTGGGCTAGAAAACTCCAATTGACCTTTTGTAAGTAGGTGAAAGGTAGGAGAACCTGAGTATTGATATTATTCCAAGCATCACTGCTTGAGCTTGATTTTTTCTTTAGCACGCCAATGACAAAGCAGGTATAACTGCCACCATAATCACCGATCTTAATGACATTGCCAATTGCGCTTTGTGTTGGGAAAAGCTCACGGTTAATATCATTACCAATAATGCAGACGTTATCGGCATTTTGAATATCCAGTGCCGAGAAATTTCGTCCTTGTGCTAGGTGGGTATTAACAATCGGCAAGAAATATTCATTAACGCCTTGAATTGAGATTCTATTTTGATGCACCTTGTTACTATTAAAAATCACACTGTTGGCATAGCTACTAATCGAAGGCGATAGCATGGTAATCTGTGGGAAAATCCGCTTTATCGGCATGAGATCATCTTTAACCGAAAGCTGTTCAAAGGATGAATTATTATGATCTGATGCCGATTGCATCCAGTTCTTATAGGCATAGAATAATACCGTTTTTGCGCCCAATTTATCATAAGATGCTAGAATTTTATCCTTAGCGTATTGTCCAAGCGTCATCATCACAATAATGGAAGCAACACCGATAATTACACCTAAAGCAGTCAATAGTGTTTGCCCTTTTTTGATCATCAAGGTGCGTAAGGCTAAAGCAAAAAGTCGTGTTAAGGCATGTGTGTAGCTGCTGCTTGAGCTTGGCTTTTGTTTATTGTCATGGATTTGAGTTATATCCTGCTTGGCAGAAGAATTTATTTGGGTGTCCTTTTTAATATCTGCAAGCACTTTACCATCTTTAATCTCGATAGTGCGCGGTGCAAATTCGGCAATTTCCTTATCATGCGTTACTAAAATGATTGTTTTGCCATTTTGATTCAGCTTGGTTAAGAGCGCCATAATGTTCTGGGTATTGTGACTATCCAAATTTCCCGTTGGTTCATCAGCAAGGATAATGTCCGCATTACGCATCAATGCTCTGGCAATTGCGACACGTTGTTGTTCACCGCCTGAGAGCTCTTTAGGGTAATGATCTAAACGATGGGCAATGCCAACTTCTTTGGCAATATCATGCGCTTTTTGTTTTAATGCTTTACGATCATGCTGAACATTAATCGGATAATTCATCGGTAACAAGATATTGTCCAACACACTTAGCTTGGGCAATAGATGAAATTGCTGAAACACGAAGCCAATATGTTTAGCGCGTATTTGTGCCAATTTGCGACTATCAGCATGCGCAAGGGATTCATTATTTATTTTGATATTACCTGATTCAAGTGTCAGCATTGCACCTAATAAATGCAGCAATGTTGACTTGCCTGATCCTGAAGCCCCTACAATTGCAACAAACTCACCTTGCTGGATTTTTAAATTAATATCATGCAACACGGGCGTTGATTTCATTGCACCGTGATAACTAAAACTAAGATTACTTACCTCATACGCCAAACTCATATGGCTATACTCCGCTGAAGTAATCGATTGGCTCAACTTGATCACCGACCGTTAAGCCTTTGGTGATTTCAACATCTTGTGTGGTTTGTATGCCTAAGCTGACTTCTTGCATTTTTCCGTTGCTCAATTTGACATAGTTATGCCCATCTTGAATGCGAATATATTGCTTAGGCAGCGCAATGACATCTTGTTTTTCATCAATGTAAATATCACAAACAACATTCATTCCGGGAAGCAAATCAGCATTCTTTGTTGTAATAAGCACCCTAATCGGGTAAGTAGTTTGTTGTGTCGAATTAAATGATGTCCCCGAATTATTTGGTGAGGGCGCTAGAGCAACGCTGGTGATTGCACCATCAAAGCTAGTATTATTGTTAGCGGATGCTTTGATCATGACTTTTAAGCCTTTTTTCATTTGCAGTATGTTTGATTCGGCAATGTCTGCGGTGACATAAAGTTTTGATAAATCATCGACTTTGAGAATAAAGTCACTATTTTGAGTGTTGCCTGAACCTTGAGTGACATACTCACCTTCAGATTTTTTGATATAGATCACAGTTCCGGCATAGGGTGCTCTAATTGGGTAGACTTTCTCCGGTGATTGTAGTGAGCTAACTATGCTCACAAGAGGATCGCCTTGAACGACATGTTGCCCCAGATTGACGTAGATTTTTTGGATATAGCCTGCATAGGGTGCGGTGACGACGGTTTCTTTATTGGCACTAACTTCTCCTGCAGCGGAAATTTTATTTATCAGTGTTTTTTTGCTTACTATATAGGGCGTATCCGTTGTAGTTAATGGCTGACTGGTTTTAACAGCGAAGTAATAAAGCCCGTATCCAAGCGCAATTAGGATAATAATGATAATGAGCCATTTAATGATTCTTGAAAACATAACGCTCAATGTCTCCTTTATAGAAATGATATTGATAGGTGTCTTTTAATAAACTTGCATAGAGATTAAGCATCGTTTGCTCAGCTGTTTGTAAGCTACGTAATGCATTGATTAAATCAAGATAAGACTGGCTGCCCGCTTGAAAATTACGCTTTACCGAGGTGTAACTTTCTTTGGCATATTTCTGAAGTTCAATGGCTGTTGGTAGCGTATCATATTGGTTTTTGAAATCATTGAGCAAATCTGCCAGCGTTTTTTGTGCATCGAGTATGTTGCCTTGATTGTCATACTGGTTTTTAAGTTTTGTTTCCTCAGCAATGACAATATTGCGATCCAACGTGCCGCCATCAAACAGGTTAAAACTTAACGTTAAGGTTGCATTCCAGCTAAATTCTTTGCGTGCACCAATGCCACCAAAAAAACCATTTTGCGCATAAGGGTTTTGATACCCCCCATTGATGGCAAATGAAGCATTTGGCCAGTAATTACGTTTTGCTTGATTGATACTCCAATTGTCTTTTTGTTGTTGTAATTGCCATAATTTGTATTGGTATAGATATTGCTCAGAAAAATGCGTTAATGCTTTAGGGATGTCTTTTAGATCTTGTAATGCCAGTACACTAAAATTGAAATCCTGAGGGCTAAAAGCGCTAACACCCATGCTTTTAAGTAATTTCTGCTTGGAAACTTTAAGGCTTTGTTTTTGTTGCTTTAACGTAATCTCGGTACTTAAGAGCTGCGTTTTTAAATTTAGCTCGTCCGAGCGTGATTTAAGTCCTTGTTTATATAAGGTGTTGGCACTTAGATACTGCGTTTGATATTGCTGATAAAGTGTTTCTTGCAACTTAAGGTTGTGAACACTGAGTGAATATTGGATAAAATTTTCAGCCACCTCTTGGATCAATTGATCCTTAGCATAGCGATAGTTAAGTTGATCGATCGCGGTTTGAATCTTTGCTTGGTAATAATTGGTGATCTTAATACCATTTTGACTAAAATCTTCTGATAGCTGCAAGCCAAAGGTATTGCCGGTATTAAGCCCTGTGCTATTGGCTGTACTGTATGTTGTATCACTTGCTGTTGATGTGCTGATTAAGTCAAGTTTTGGCAAGAAGGCGGCAAAGGCATTGTCTTTTTGCAAAGCGCCAATGTTAAGTTGTGATTGCTGCGATTTTAAACTCGGGGCATGCTCAATCGCATATTGCACTGCTTGCTGTAAACTGAAGCTTTTGCAAAATCCAAAAGAAACCGTTGTGCTTAGCATGCATAGGCTAAGATATTTCAGATATTGGTTCATTGGAGTTTAGCAGTCAGTAGGCTTTGGGATGATAAGCGTTTGTCCTGCCGCTAGGCGATTAGGATCTGTTATTTTATTGGCTTTAGAAAGACAGGTTATACTGATGTTATTCTTGCGGGCAATGCTATATAAGCTATCGCCAATCTCGACTTTATAAGTTACGGGCTTATTATTCTCTGCAACGTTAGCAACTGCTGAAATTTCCTCAAGTTTAGTTTCAGGCGCGCCTGCTGCTTCAACAACTTTGGCTGAGTCATCCTCAGTTGATACCTTGCTTGTTGTTGCTTTGTCATTGTTTCTTACTGTTGAAGATGTATTATCTTTAATCGCTTGATCTGTTGGTGTTATAGCAGTTGGTTCTTTGTGTTGACTGCTAAATTGTGCACAACCTGCTAACAACAGTATTCCAGCTGCAATGATATAAAGCTTCTTTTGCATAACTGACTCCTTCTTTTGATGATACTTCATCAGTGTAGCTATAAAGCATAGGCGCTGCAAAAGGTTTACGGCTGAATTGTGGAGAACCAACCATCAGATAGATAAGTGGTTGGTATCTTAATAGATAACATAAATCAGCTTTTGATAATGGCTTGTTACTCAATACGAGTTGTGCGTATGGTGGTATGTTATTCCATATCGCCTAATGAGTGCTCACCTTTAATGCGCACAAAGATTTCTTCACGATGTACGGACACCTCTTTAGGCGCGTTTATGCCTAGACGAACTTGATTTCCTTTGACGCCCAAAACAGTGACTGTTACTTCGTCCCCAATCATGACAGTCTCGCCAATTTTTCTTGTTAAAATTAACATGTTAAAGTTACTCCTTATTATATAGCTTTATCTTCCAAAGCTGATCAAACCTATACCAACCCTTTGCAAAGTAAATGCACAACCCCAAGCTTAAAATGCTTTTAGTCCTCGCAAAAAGTATAGACTTAAAATATTTATATGCATCTAAAAACTGGATAATTCTAAACAAATAAATAGTTTTTGCCAGAATTTTATGCATTTAAATTGAAATTGATCGGTTTTGCCACAGCAGCAGTAGGGCTTTGGCTAAATTATCGTTATACTGAAAAACATTATTAAGCTGCGCTGATATTAGATGTTTTTATTTTATAAGTTAAATAAAATTATTCATAGTTATCTAAATGATGAGCAGCGTGCGCTCGTGGCAGATGCTTTTTTGTTTGGTGCTGATGCGCATGAGCTGCAGGTTAGAAGCTCTGGCGAGCCTTACTTTACGCATCCAGTAGCAGTTGCTTGTGTATTGGCAGGTATGCGCCTTGATTGTGAAACGGTGATTGCTGCTCTTTTGCATGACACGATTGAAGATACTGAAATTTCGTCAGAAATGATTGCTCAACGTTATGGTGAAAAAACGGCGCAATTAGTTGAAGGTGTTACCAAATTAAGTAAGATTGAAACGCATTCAAAGGCAGAATTGCAAGCCGAGAATTTCCGTAAAATGGTTTTGGCAATGGTGCAGGATATTCGTGTTATTTTGATTAAGCTTGCTGATCGACTACATAATATGACAACGCTTGCGCCACTTCGCCCAGATAAGCGTCGACGAATCGCATTAGAGACTTTAGAGATTTATGCCCCTATTGCGCATAGATTGGGGATGCATCACATTAAAAACTCATTTGAAGAGTTAGCTTTTGAGGCAATGTATCCTTATCGCTATAAAACACTAAAAACAAAAGTATTACATGCACAAAAGCATCGTGATCGCTTGTTTCGTAAAATTAAAGAGCGATTACAGTATCATCTGACTGAGCTTTTAGAAGGTGAAAAGCCAGTCTCAGGTCGCAAAAAACGTCTATATAGCATTTATCGCAAGATGCGAGATAAAGAGATGTCATTCTCTGAAATTATGGATATCTATGCTTATAAGGTCATTGCGCCAACACGGCGCGATTGCTATATGATCTTAGGGGCAATTCATGAGATCTTCAGACCTATTCCTGGACGCTTTAAAGATTATATTGCTACCCCAAAAGCCAATGGTTATCAGTCACTACACACCACCGTTTTTGGTCCTTATGGTGTGCCAATTGAAGTGCAGATAAAAACTAAAATAATGGATGACACGGCAGAGAAAGGGGTTGCCGCACATTGGATTTATAAGGCGAAATCATTAAGTCACGATAATGCTCAAAAGTGGCTAGAGAAGCTGTCTGATTTGCAACAACATGTCACCAAATCAATGGACTTTGTTGAAAGTGTTAAGCTGGATTTATTTCCTGACGAGGTTTATGTGTTCACGCCAAATGGCGAGATTATTGAACTGCCCAAAAGTGCAACATGTGTTGACTTTGCTTATCACATTCATACCGATATTGGTAATCACTGCATTGCGGCAAAGGTGAATCGTAGGATCACGCCATTGAGTTATGTGTTAACGCATGGTGATACCGTTGAGATCATTACCTCACCTAATGCCCACCCAAATCCTGCGTGGCTTGAGTTTATTAAAACGGCGCGTGCTAAACACGCGATAAAGCATGCTTTAAAGCGCTATGAGCATGAAGAGTTTGTGCATATTGGGCAGCAGATTCTCACACAAGCACTATTGAAAAATCATATGGATTTTTCGACTATTTCAGCGGAGTTATTACAAGAGGCGTTAGTTGAGTTTAATTTCCCAGCTATTGCCGAGCTACATGCTGCCATTGGGCAAGCAAATTTCTCAGCGAATACGTTTGTGCACTTTGTTGATCAAAAACAGCAGCTTGAAAGTGATGATTATGATGCGCAACGCAAATTGCTGATCGATGATAGTTATCTTCGCCAATTAGCAAGCTGCTGCACACCGATTCCTGATGATCCAATTACGGGTGTATTAATCTCTGATAAAGGGTTAATGATTCATCGCATTAAATGCAGTGAGTTATTAAAACTTAAAAAAACACATGAAATTATTGAGACACAATGGGCAAAAGACTGCACGGGCTATTATCCGGTGAAGCTGCGAATTAGTTTGCAAAATGTACAAGGTGCAATTGCCAAAGTCACCGCTAATATCTCACGGCATGATGCACAAATTTTAAGTTTCAATATTCTTGAGTCTGACGCGCAATATGGTATCGTGCAGACAATGCTTGAGGTCAAAGACCGTGTGCATTTGGCGCGTGTCATCCGTGGGTTGAAGCATTTGAAAATATGCATTAAGATCGAGCGAATTTAACTCAAGATTCTTTTGGCTTCCTCAAAAGAGCGTTTAACACAATCCTCAACAGCTAGGCGGGTAAAGTAGTTACCCGTTAATGCTAGACTGTTGTCTTTGATCAGTTCATTATTAATCCCGTTAATAAACTGTTGGTGCTGTGATTGATAGCATGGCACGCTATTTTTTTTGTGTTTTAGATCAATCAAAGCATCTTTAGGAATGTTAAGTTTCGATAAAAACCCATCAACTAATTGTTGGTAAGGGATGTTTGTGTTTTTAAAATGCACTGTCATGCCGCGATACTTTTCATGCGTTATTGTATCGCGCGTCACCATCGAAAAGAAATCTTGATTCATACCAATTAAACCATTGATCGGCTTGATATGTTTGACTTTGTCTTTGTCAAAAACTAAAGCGACTGTTATGAGTTTAGAAACTTCAGGTTGATACTTAAGGTGGACAAGTGGGTGATTAAGTTGCGCAAGTAATCGGTAGCAAACATGCCAGGGTGTTGCTAAAACTAACTTATCTGCTGTGAATACACCATTATCTGTGGTGATATGCCACTGTTCGTTTTGCTGCTCAACGGTCATGACTTGAGTGTTTAGATTGATCTTTGTATTTTGATTGTCTATGTCTCTAAACAGGCTTGACATGCCGTGCTCAAAAGTAAAGCTGCGTGGTAGGCTTTTATCTTTAGCGCGTGTTTTAAAAAGAAAATCAGCAGGGAACTGTCGACTATCTTGGCACAGTACGGCATCAAAGCAATAACGTAGTGTTTTTTGATAATTTTGAGATCCAAAGACAAAGCTAAAATATTCTTCAACGCTGCGATCATTAGCATGACTAAATTTAAATAGTGGCAAGCCAAGACCTGCGCGAATTGGGTTGAGTTTACTTAAAATGCTGGCAATTTGATTTTGTGGTGTCAGCAGTTTAAAAGGATGTTTCTCGCGTCGTTGCAACTGATTCAACAGTCCATTATCACGACAAAAACTAATTAAATGCTGATAAGAGTTGTAAATGGTATGCGCGCCCAACTCAAGCCAGAAATCACGTGTTTTTGGGCTGTGATAGGTTTCAATGCAGCCACCAAGCTTGTCATTTTGCTCAAGGATAATGCTCTTATATCCTTTAATTGCTGCAAAGTGCGCAAAGCTTATACCTGAGATGCCGCCACCAATGATAGCAATGGGATAGTGTTCTGACATGATAAATATTCCTTTTATGCGGATAATGCCTCAATTAATGAGGTGGCGTACGCGCCAGTTCCTAAGCTAAAGCTAAGTGTTAAAGTGTTTTTTGATACATCATGGCTATAATCTAAGTTTTTCGCATAAGCATAGATGCTGCGAAATTGCATTTCACTATGTGCAGCTAAATAATCAATAAACTTGCCATGAGCTTGGGTAAACTGTTCATATTGGCGCAATGCTTCATTAGTAAAGAATAACTTTTGCTGTTTACCAATCAATGGTGCGGCAATGCTTAACTCTTTGGACTCAATACGCTGTTGGATTTCATCTTGATTCTCCGCGGTGACTTGAAAGACGCTATTACCATCGCTAAAGCCAACAATGTCGCCGATTAAAGCCTTTTGATCTGTATGATTTTGTTGGCGAAACTGGACATAAGCATTAAATAAAAAGCTGCGCATAACGGATAATAAAAAGCCATGATCTTTTGGGTTAAGCTTGATTTTGCCATCAACAACATCATGTGCTTGTTGTAGATTATCATGACCAAAACGCTGCTCACCAAAAAGATTAATAAAGCCGTGTTGCACAATATGTTTAATCTTGGGCTCTATTTCTGGGAATGGTAACGTTAAATCGCGTAATACAAGGGTAAAATGATTGGCTTTGTGGCTGCCAATTTTAAGCTTTTTATTGTGGCGATTGATGCGTAGGATGTTACAATTTTCAACATTAAACTCACTAAAATCGATATCAGCTTTACTAGGATAATATAGGGAAAACCATTGTCTGGTGATCGCGTGTTTATCTTTCAAACCACTATAGCCGATATCGCGCTGCTTAAGACCTGTATATCGAGATAATGCACGGATAATATCTTTGGTGTTTAAACCATTTTTTTCGATAAACAGCCAAATATGCTCGCCATTACCGGTTAAGTCAAAATCAAAAATTTCTTCAACCAAGAAGTCTTGATTATATGTTTTCAGTTTGCCAATCGGTTGACTCATTATTTTTCTTCGCCTTCAGAAGCATAGTCTTTAGGGTATTGTGGCTCATTGTTGAGCTGATGGGTTTTTTCTTTATCGCGATAGGCTTTGGGCTGCAATAAAGACTGTCTTGATGGGTCAAGATTGAGCTTAACACTGTATTCTTGCGAATGTTTCTGCAGCTCAGAAAATTGTTGGTAAATGTTTTCCATAATTTCATGTGTTTTATGCACATGTTCATTGATGGTGTTTTGATAGTGTGTTAGCAGCGTCTTAGTTTCGTCTAACTCATTGCTAAGATTTTTGCTACTTTTACGTACACTTAATCCAATCGCAAGTCCGATGATAAAAGCGGCGATAATACCCAAAATTAACGAAATAAGCATATTGGCTCCTATTGTTGATAAATGAGGGCAACCGCATGGCAGGCGATACCTTCTTTTCTGCCGGTAAACCCAAGTTTTTCAGTCGTGGTTGCCTTGATGTTAACTTGATTTAAGGTAAGCTGCAACAGCGTTGCAATACATTGACGCATTTCAAGAATATAAGGGGCAAGCTTAGGCACTTGAGCAACAACCGTCACATCTATATTAGCAATTTGATAACCTTGTGTTTTGATGCCGTGTTGCGCATGCACTAAAAAATCTTTGCTTGCTTGATTTCTATGTTTGGGGTCAGTGTCAGGGAAATGCTGACCAATATCACCTAATGCTCCAGCACCAAGAACTGCATCGGTAACGGCGTGTAAAATGACATCGCCATCGGAGTGCGCCTCAAGAGAAAAAGGCGCATCAATCTCAATTCCCCCAAGCATTAATGGCTTATCTTCGTTAAAGATGCGATGCACATCATAGCCGTGACCAATACGAAACATCATTAATCCTTGACACTTAATGGGAAGCTATTGCCAGTCCATGCACGAAAACCACCATCGACCGAGATAACATTGTCATAACCCATTTTTTGTAGGTTGTCAGCACTTAGTGCTGAGCGAAAACCACCACCGCAATATAAGTACATCTTTTGATTTTTGTTAGGAATGAGTTGTTCAATTTTAACTTCAATAATGCCACGGCTTAAATGATTGGCGCCAGGCAAGTGCGAGTGCGCAAATTCAGATTCTTCACGGACATCAATAAGAAGACCATCTAATGTGTTATTATCAAGCATATTTTTGATGTGAAAAACATCGCATTCTTTGATGCGTGTTTTGGCATCATTGACCAGTTTAAGAAATTCAGTATTGTGTTGCATCTTACGTCCTTTGCTTTTTGCCTGTGTGTAAAAGGTGTTATTGTACCTTAGTCTCTCAGCAACTTATAGTTTTAATGACAAAGGAATAATATCAATATAAGCTAGTAGCCGATGGCATGCTGTGAAAATAATACTAGATACCAAGGAGGCTTATCATGGCTAATTTTGCATTAAGATTACCTAATTCAATCTATGATGATTTAAAACAAGTTGCTGAGATAGAGGGAGTCTCTATGAATCAGTTTGTTATGAGTGCAGTATCTGAAAGGGTTGCTTTAGCTAAAGTAATGTCGAATCTTAACAAAAACACCGTCAAGATGGCACCAAATGAGCTAGTCGCATTTTTGGATGAAAATGTAAGTAATAATAAGCCTTTAAGTAAAGATGAGATGTGATAGAATTGCTACCTAAATCAGCATCACTCTCTATTTGTGATGATTGTTTTTTGTTACTAGCGTCGTGAAAGGCTCGAATGATGCATAATCCAGTAAATAAACAACCCCCAAATACCGCTAATAAGAACGGTGATAGTCCAAGCAAAGCCTGGCATCATTTGTGGTGTTACATTATGTTTGGTGAAATTGTTTAAATCACGAATGATCGCTAATGTACAAACAAGATGCACGATTACAGTGAATGCGCTGATAACGTAGTAAATGTTTTGATAGAGATTGATCACGGCTTGATGAAAATAATCCATAGTGATTTCCTAATGCTTGTAAGTGATTAAAAAATAAACTCGGGTTTCTTGTCAATATCTTTGCGTTGATTATGTTTGTGATGTTCACTAATAATCTCAACAACTTTGTCAATCGAGTCCGTCATAATCAAAAGCTTGGTGTCTTCCTCACCAATAACACCCTCGGCGACAAGCTTTGTTTTTATCCATTCGACTAACCCGCCCCAAAAACTAGTATTAAACAGAATGATCGGCATATGACGTTTTTTCTTGGTTTGTACTAAAGTGGCAATATCAAATAGCTCATCTAATGTGCCAAAGCCACCGGGCATGCCGATATATGCCATTGAGTGTTTGACAAACATCGCTTTACGTGTGAAAAAATAACGATAGTGTAACGAAATATCTTGATGCTGGTTTGGCACTTGCTCAAAAGGTAAATGAATATTTAAACCAATGCTTAAGCCTTCACCTTTTGATGCGCCGATATTACCTGCAGCCATAATGCCATGACCGCCACCTGTAATAATACTGAAGCCCTCATTAGATAATCTGTGCGCAATTTCCTCGGCATCCTTAAAGTGAGGTGATGTGCTTGGAAGGCGTGCAGAACCAAAGATGCTTACAGCCGGTTGGATGTCATCAAGACACTCATAACCCTCGACAAGCTCTGACATGACTTTGAAAATATTCCAAGTAGCACGTGATTGATCAAAATGGACATTGCCATACGTTGTTGCCTCAGTATGTGAGCGTGGGTGAACGGTTTTTCTTGTTTTATTCATTTTTTAGTGTTGTATTCGATAATGATAGCAAGATATGGTAACACAAACTCAATTAGATACCCACCACAAACCATTTTGCAGAATTGCTTGCTTTGCACTTTCCGTGCTTTTACCAAGTTGAATTTTGGCAATAGTCCTAGCTATTACCTGCAATCCAACTTGTCAAAATCATCACAAATTGCTTTGCAAATAAACACCGCAAAATGATTTACGGTGGGTATATGCTATGTTAGGTGCTGCGTAATTTAAGAAATTATTGCATAATAAGTACCAATTGCGCATATCATTAAAAATAAAAGGAAACATGATGGGTTTTTTAACGGGTAAAAAAGTTTTAATCGTCGGTCTATTAAGTAATAAGTCAATTGCCTATGGCGTTGCCGAAGCCATGCATCGCGAGGGTGCTGAGCTTGCATTTACTTATCAAAATGAGCGTTTTAAAGAGCGTATTGAAAAGCTTACCTCACATTATAATCCTGCAGCGCTTATCGAATGTGATGTTACCAATGATGAACAGATCGATAATGTATTTGTTGAGCTTGGCAAAAAATGGGATGGTTTAGATAGTATTATCCATTCAGTAGCTTATGCGCCAGCTGATCAGCTTGAGGGTGATTTTATTTCAGCCGTTAATCGTGAAGGATTCAAAGTTGCACATGATATTAGCGCTTATAGCTTTGCGGCATTAGCAAAAGCGGGACGCAGTATGATGCAAAATCGTAATGGCTCTTTAGTGACGTTAACTTACTTAGGTGCTGAGCGTGCGATGCCAAGCTATAACACAATGGGTATTGCCAAAGCCTCTCTTGAGGCAACTGTGCGCTATACTGCATTATCTTTGGGTGGCGAGGGCATTCGCGCCAATGCTGTTTCAGCAGGACCAATTCGCACATTGGCAGCATCGGGTATTAAGAGCTTTAGAAAAATGCTCGATTATAATGCGCAAGTAGCACCGCTTAAGCGTAATGTTGATATTATTGAAGTCGGTAATACGGTCGCATTTTTAGCATCTGACCTTGCTAGTGGAATTACGGGTGAAGTGGTATACGTTGATGCTGGATATCATTGTGTAAGCATGGGTGCAATGGAGTAATTTACTTATCTAACAATTTTAGATATTTCAAAAACTTATGCGCCAGTAATTGGCGCTTACTCTGTTTGATGATCGGTTGATCATTACTATCTGTAATATAAAAACTATCTTCAATTGAGAACCCTGATGTGTGAATCCGTGCACGAATAATATGGAGATTGTGTGTTTCAAAGAAATAACAAAGGGCAGCTAACAGTCCTGGTCGATCAGGGTGTTTAACGATTACTTTGCTATAGTTTTTATGTCGATGACTAAGCCATTGAATATTTTTCTTAAGGCGCCTTGTGGCTGATTTGTCGACTAATGCATTTAATTTAGCCGGTGTATAATCGACTGCTTTATATGTCAGCAGTGTTTTTAAATGCTGCTCTAGCCATAGAAGCTCTTGCTCATCTTGCAATGGATGGTAATTTAAATTAGTGACGCTAAATTGATAAATCATTTTATTATCGGGGCGTTTGAAAAAGCTTGCCTCCGTGATGTTAATGCTTGCCTTATATAACAAATAACAGAGTGCGGATAGTTTGATTGCTTTATCTGTACTTAAAATGAGCAATAACGTTTGGTTTAAACTATGCTCAAAGTGCGTATGGATTGATAGGTTATGACTATTGCTTACTATATTTTGACAGAGTATATTATTTTGCCATATCAAGGTTGCTAATGCTTGCTCTGTAAAGTAACGAGCGGGTAGGCATTCCCATAACGCTTTAACTGCGTTGTGATCAGCGCACTCTAGCTGTGCCAGAATCTTCTTCTGCGTTTCGCCAACTTGCTCTTTAAGTGAGAGATTGACGGACTTGCTCAATAACTCGCTAGTACGCGTATACAGATGCTCAAACATTGTTTGTTGCCAACGTGTCCACAGTGTGGGGTTAGTGCCTTTAATATCAGCAATAGTCAAAAGAAACAAACTATCGAGATAGTACTGGTTTTGGCAGAATTCAGCAAATTGCGTGATAATCGTCCCGTCATAGATATCTTCTTTTTTGATCATACGAGAAAATGCCAAGTGATGTTTGACTAACCATGATAACAAATGGATTTCATCTTGTTTTAAACGCCAAATTTCAGCATATTTTTGCACAAGGCGTGCGCCGAATTTGCTATGATCCACACCGGATCCTTTGCCAATATCATGAAAGAATGCTGCAATATACAATAGTCGTTGCGTAGGATGTTTGAGCATCACCCGATAGGCTAGTGGAAAAGCTTGCGCAAAGTTTGTCGTTCGCATGCTGCGTAGGTTGCTAATCACCTCAATCGTGTGGCGATCCACCGTGTATTGATGATATAGGTCAAACTGCATCTGACCTTTGCTAATGGCAAACTCAGGAATGATTTTTTCAACAATCCCTAAATCCATCATAATGCTTAGCGCACCTTTAATATTATATGGATAGGTGAAAATCGCTAAAAATTGTTGCTGTAATGTTTGGTTAGAAAGTAAGTTTTTCTTAGCTAATTGTGAAAGGAGTTGCAGTGTATTACGCACGATATGAGCATCAAGTGTTTTAATCTCTTTATGTTGGCAAAAATATTTAAAAGGCGTCAAAATATGGTTTATGTGGTTGGGGTAGTCGTTTTGTACATGCTTTAAAATACCACCATAAATACTAAAACCTTCATTAAGCGCGATGTTGTTGCTTATCACTTGTGATGCCATTAGCTCATGGAAAATAATGCGGTTAATAAGTTTAACGTGACGAATACTGTTGTAATAATGCTGCATAAATAGCTCAATGCTTTTATGTGGCTTTTTATGCTTAAAACCAAAAAACTCAGCAATCATAAGTTGTTTATCAATCAGTAGTGAGTTTTGCTCGCGTTGATACAAAATATGTAAATAAAAGCGAATAGCAGAAAGCAAACGGTGCGCTTTACTCAAGCTTGCTAATTCATCGGCAGTAATATAATGATGCTCAACAAGATAATGTAGATTCACGTTGGGATGAAGGTAAATCAACAGCCAATGAATACTTTGTAAATAGCGTAAATTACCAACAGTGTTTTTAAGATCTGGTTGTTGATTAATTGGGAAGTTACTGTCACGATCAATTTGCTCAGCATATTTGCTATAAATAAAATCGCGATGAACAGGGAGGTTTTGTTTGTTCTCAACCAATGATTTAAATTGGTCAAAAAGGGTGTTATTACCACAGATAAAACGTGCATCCAAAATAGCAGTGAGTAAATTAATGTCATCATTGGCACACTGTATGATGCTGCTAATATTATGCGTTGAATAGCCAACTTTAATTGGCAAGCTTTGTAATTCTTGAATAAATGCCAAAAGTTTGGGACTTGCTAGTGCCTGATCATTTTCTGCCAAAAACAATAAATCAAGATCTGAATATAATGCGCGATCTTGACGACCATATCCACCAATGGCAATCAGAGAAATATGTGCTATTTGCTGCGGGAAATATTCTATCAATAACTTATCGATGCGCTTGCTATAAATGAGCAATATCTTATAGATAGAATGCTTTTTCTTAAGAAAAATCTCCGTGACATCGTGCATAATGCTTTGGCAGTGTTGTTTCATCATGGGGCAGATAAAAAGCTAATATAAGAATAACTCTAGATTTTATACTCATTACAAACTGCTAGGCAACGAAACATCGCAAATGATTTACGGGCAGTATAGGTTAGTATTATTTGCTTCTAAGGAACCTGCGAATGCGTAGGATCAGGTAAGAGATAACAATAAGTGCCGCAATAAGCGCAATAATTGGGTGATCTTGCACAATTTGTGGAATAAATGATAGCGTTGTTGGAATATTCATCTCTGTGATCATTCGTTCTGCTGCATAGCTGCTGCTATAGAGCATTACCACGAATGTTGCAAAACATAGTAAAAATCGCATCGCACACCTTTATCGCCATGAAGATGCAGAGATTGTAGCATATATGTGTGAGATATTAACCATCGACAAGTAGATTTTTTCTTAAATCTTGTGAAAAATACGCTATTTTAGTGATAAATAAATTCAGTAAGTGTTTAAAATAGATACTTTTCTTTGATGGCTTTGATTTGATCGCGCATTTTTCCCGCTTGTTCAAACTCAAGATTGCGCGCATGCTCTTTCATTGTTTTTTCAAGTTTTTTAACTAGTGTAACGGCTTCTTTAACACCGATAATCTCATCAATGGCAATATCTTTAACTTTCTTACGAGCATTGTTTTTTGCAGTCTTTTTACTAAATTCAGGTGATAACTCCAATAAGTCACCAACCTTCTTTTTAATCGATGTTGGTGTGATATTGTGATCAATATTAAATTGCTGTTGTTTGTTGCGCCGCCGCAATGTTTCATCCATCGCGCGTTGCATGGAGCCGGTAACCACCTCAGCGTATAAAATGGCTTTACCATTAACGTGCCTAGCAGCGCGACCAATAGTCTGGATCAATGAGCGCTCAGATCTTAAGAACCCTTCTTTATCTGCATCAAAGATTAAAACCGTACTGACTTCAGGCATATCCAAGCCTTCACGTAATAGATTGATACCAACCAATACATCAAAGATGCCCATGCGTAGATCGCGAATAATCTCAACACGTTCAACGGTGTCAACATCAGCATGAAGATAACGGACATTGACACCGTGTTCAGATAAATAATCCGTTAGATCTTCAGCCATACGCTTAGTAAGGGTTGTGATAAGAATGCGTTCATCTTTTTGTACCGCTTTGTTGATTTCAGATAATGCATCCTCAACTTGAATGCTGACAGGTCTTACTTCAACCAAGGGGTCAAGTAATCCTGTTGGGCGTACAACTTGTTCCGCTATGTTTTGTTGATGCTCTTTCTCATAATCAGCAGGTGTGGCTGACACATAGATAGCTTGCGTAACTAATGCCTCGAATTCATGGAATTTAAGTGGGCGATTATCTAGTGCCGAAGGCAGACGAAAACCATAATTAACAAGGTTTTCTTTGCGTGATCTATCTCCTTTATACATGCCACCAAATTGTGGAATAGTAACATGTGATTCATCAATTACAATAAATGCATTTTGTGGCAAATAATCCAATAATGTTGGTGGTGGTTCGCCAGATGCGCGAGCCGATAAAAGGCGTGAATAATTTTCAATACCTGTGCAGTAACCTAATTCATTAATCATTTCAATATCATATAGTGTGCGCTGTTCAATACGCTGAGCTTCAATTAGGCGGTTTTCCTTTTGAAAATACGCAACACGCTCACGTAATTCATCTTTGATTTCTTCAACCATGCTTTTTTGGCGCTCTTTTGAGCTGACATAATGTGTGCTTGGAAATATCGTTGCGCGATACGTATTGGCAGTGATTTTACCAGTAAGTGGATCGATGAGTTTAATGCTTTCAATCTCATCATCAAATAGCTCAACTCTAACCGCATCTTTATCGGAATCTGCAGGGAAAATGTCAATAACTTCGCCACGTACGCGATAAGTGCCGCGTGAAAAATCCATGTCATTGCGATGATACTGCATGTCACTTAGGCGTCTTAAAATACTGCGCTGATCGATTTGTTCACCTACCTTAAGGTGTAGTAGCATTTGCATATACTGCTCAGGATCGCCCAGACCATAGATCGCTGATACGGTGGCAACAATAATCACATCTTGGCGCTCTAATATTGCTTTGGTGGCGGATAAACGCATTTGCTCAACATGTTCATTAATTGATGAATCTTTTTCAATATATGTGTCGGACGCAGCAACATAGGCTTCTGGTTGATAATAATCATAATACGATACAAAGTATTCCACGGCGTTTTTCGGGAAGAATTGTTTCATCTCGGCGTATAATTGCGCGGCAAGTGTTTTGTTGTGCGCAAGAATCAAAGTAGGCCGCTGAACATTCTGAATGACATTAGCGACTGTATAGGTTTTTCCCGAGCCGGTGACACCAAGTAATGTTTGATGCTTTAAGCCTTCTTTTAAACCTTGCGTTAAGGATGCAATTGCTGTTGGCTGATCTCCGGCAGGGGTGTAGTTTGTATGGAGTTCAAAGGCATTTTGTTTTCTTTCTAAGTGCATCGTAAGGTCGCTAATTTCAATTCAAACACAAGCTATAATAGCAAAGCTGTGCGTTTATGCGACATTAAAACATAGCAATTTGATTACATCGATTTCAGCAAAAACTCAAGCATCAAAGTGTTGATCTCTTTATGCAAGCTTTAAATTTACTTCTATCTTTAAATTACAAGAGACGTAACAAACTTAAATAAGGATATTCATCATGAGTAGCAATATAGAAAGATTCATTTATGCCATTGCTGAGATGCGTTATGAAGAAGCAAGACGTAATCCGCAAGACGAGCCACGCTTTATGTTAAGTCTAGTCACTGAGGAAATTGAGCGTGGTTTAATTGAAGCAACTTTAGCGTATACAGGATTTCATTTAAGTAATACCGCTGAGGTATTAGGTATAAGCCCAGCGACTTTGAAATCTAAAATCAAAAAGTATGATATTTTTGTATTGGATTTTTCAAGTTAGTCATAATGAAAAAAGTTGCAGCAACGGTTACCTCGCCCCATGCGGGAGAGGTCGTGCAGCGCAGGCTGCTCGGGTGAGGAGTAATTAAAATTGAACTTATTTTTCGTTATCTGATTAAGCGATACCTTCACGTACCAAGTCATGCATATGGATAATACCAGCAATTTCATTTTGATGATTTAAAACCGCTAATGTGGTAATTTTCAATTGATTCATAATAGTCAATGCTTCAATTGCCATTGCATCTTCGATAATCGTTTTGGGTCTTTTGCCCATAACTTCTGCAATGTTAAGCCCTTTTTGATAAAGCGACTGCTGGAAAATTCGACGCAAATCGCCATCGGTGAAAATACCATTGAGTGTTTTGTTATCATCAGATATAAGCGTCATTCCTAAGCCTTTAGAGCTAATTTCTAAAATCGCATCTTCTAGTGTGCTTTGAGATGTAACAACGGGTAAAGATGCACCGCTTTTCATAAGATCTGATACTTTTAACAGCAAGCGTTTGCCCAAAGCACCACCAGGGTGCGAGTTTGCAAAGTCTTCAGCACTAAAATTCTTGGCATTTAATAATGCAATTGCTAAAGCATCACCTAATACTAAGGTTGCGGTCGTGCTTGATGTCGGAGCTAAGTTATGCGGACAAGCCTCTTTTTCAACACCAAGGTTCAGCGAAATATCCGCAGCTTGTGCTAATGCTGATTGCGGTTTGCTAGAGATAGCAATCAGCGGAATATCAAGGCGCTTGATCATTGGAATGAGTGAAGTCAACTCAGGTGTTGAACCAGAATTTGAAATAGCAATGACAATATCTTGACGTGTAATCATACCAAAATCACCGTGTCCAGCCTCAGCTGGATGGACGAAAAAGGAAGGGGTTCCAGTGCTAGCAAGGGTGGCTGCGATCTTTGAGGCAATATGTCCTGATTTACCCATGCCGATGATAATCACACGCCCCTGACATTTGAGAATCAACTCACAAGCGGCGATGAAATTGTCACCAATATGTTGTTTAAGCTGTTCAAGTGTTTCAATTTCTAGATTAATTGTTTTTAGTGCGTCTTGAGCAAAAGGATGGTTGTTTGACATAACAAAATCAAATAGTAATGCATTTTTAATGCGTGTTATTGTAAGTGAGTATAAGGCAAAGTCAAAATGGTTTGTGATGGGTATGGTTATACCCTGAATAAACTACATTAGATTAGTGACATGGACTTAGTTTGGCGTTGCTAGTTTGCTTGGAACAAACCTTTTGCAAAACAGCGTCAATGGTATAAGAGATTTCAGCTTTTTGCTGTGTTTTGCGGCATTTGTATTCGATGATGTCATTTTCCAGTCCACGTTCACCAATAATAAGCTGATGTGGTGCGCCAATTAAATCAGCATCGGCAAACATAATACCAGGTCGCTCTTTGCGATCATCAAACAAGACATCAAAGCCGGCAGCTCTAAGATCATTATAAAGTTTATTGGCAACCTCAAAGACTTTGCTTGATTTGTGCATATTCATTGGAATGATAGAAATATCATACGGTGCGATTTCACTTGGCCAAATAATGCCATTATTATCATGAGATTGCTCAATTGCAGCGGCAACAATCCGCGTGACACCAAAACCATAGCAACCCATAATAAGATCTTGCTTCTTGCCATTTTCATCTAGAATATTAGCATTCATCGCTTTGGAGTAGTTGTCACCCAGTTGGAAAATATGCCCAACTTCAATGCCGCTTGTAAGCTCAAGTGTACCTTTGCCATCAGGGGAAATGTCCCCAGCAACCACATTGCGCAGATCAGCAACATCATAGTCTTTAACGTCGCGATCCCAATTTGCACCAAAAAAATGGAAATCATCTTCATTGGCGCCACATACAAAGTCATGTAACATCGCAGCGCTATGATCAACAATCACTTTAATCGGTGAGTTAGCAGGACCTAAAGAGCCGATATTGGCATTAAATGCTTGCTGGATTTCTGCTTCCGTGGCAAAAGTAAAAGGCGCGTTAATTTGAGGCAACTTTTCAACTTTGATTTCATTTAACTCATGATCCCCGCGCAGCACTAATGCAAAGAGTGTATTATCACTATCCTTGATAATAATCGTTTTAACCGTTTTTCCAGGTAACAAGTCAAACTGCTGACAAATATCGCTAATAGTCTTCAAATCAGGCGTTGCTATCTTTTCAAGTGATTGAGAAGGAGGCTTACGTGTTGTGAGATCTGGTTTTAAGGATTCTGCCATTTCAATATTGGCAGCATAATCACTTTGGTTGCTGTAACAAACAATATCTTCGCCAGCTGCGGCAAGCACTTGAAATTCATGCGTTTTGCTGCCACCGATGGCGCCTGCATCGGCATTGACAACACGAAACTTAAGTCCCATGCGTGTTAAGATATTGCAATATGCTTGGTGCATTTTCTGATAAGTATCTTCTAAGCAATCATAATTGCTGTGAAATGAATAAGCATCCTTCATAATAAACTCACGTGAGCGCATTACCCCAAAGCGTGGACGTATCTCATCGCGGAATTTTGTTTGGATTTGATATAGGTTTAGTGGTAGCTGCTTGTAGCTTTTAATTTCTTTGCGTGCGATGTCAACAATCGGTTCTTCATGTGTTGGTCCATAGCAAAAATCACGCTGATGGCGATCTTGCATTTTTAGAAGTTCTGGACCAAATTTTTGCCAGCGATGGGTTTCTTGTAATAGCTCAGCAGGTAATATGCTAGGCATTAAAATCTCACATGCTCCTACATTCTCCATCTCCTCACGGACGATTGTTTGGACTTTTTGTAGCACCTTCATACCCGTAGGTAGCCATTGATAAATACCTGAGGCAAGTTTGCGAATTAAGCCAGCACGCAACATATACTGATGACTAATTAATTCAGCGTCTTTTGGGGTCTCTTTTTCAGTGGCAAGTAAAGTTTGTGATACTCTCATATTAGGATCTTGTGAAAAGCAATGTGTGGGGTTACGTTAGCTCGTTTTTTGAGTCGGTTCAAGCGGATTTTCGGAATTTGTGTCATTTGGTTTATCCGTTAAGAACTGGTTACGCAAAAAAGCGTAGAAGAATAGCATCAAGGGTGCTGCATAAACCCAGTAAACAACGTGTCCTTTAACGATAATGCTAAAGTTATTGAAGTAGAAAATAGAGGTTAGCGTGGCAATAAAAGTGATGCAAGCAAGAAAGAAGATAGCATCAGCGATATAACGGAGTTTTTGTTTCATGGAGGGTCTCCAATTAGGTAAACTGTGTCAATTATATAATGCAAGCATGCAGTTGGGTAGTCGTGTTTAATTAAATACTAACACTCCCAAGGATTAATATAAGGTACTTCAAGTGCCTGAAATGGATTTGTATCGCGTGTTGCAATGGTCATTGAGTTTGCTTTTGCAATAGCTGCAATATAGCCGTCCGCTGTACCGACGGTGATACCGTTTTTTCGCGCTTTTGCCATTGATAACGCATAGATTTTTGCAGCATTCTGATCAAAGCTTAAAATTCTATTGGCAAACAGCGGCAGTATGGTTGATTCTAGGCTTTCTTCTAGTATCGTCTTTTTCTTGCCTGAAGGTAATGCTGCAATACCAAATCGAATTTCTGCAATGCTGATGGTTGATAGATATAGTGCATCGATGAGTTGATGATCAAGCCATTTGATAACGCTTACATTCGGTCGAGGCTTTAATGGCTCTGAAATAACGTTAGTATCGACAAGTATCATGTGAAATCCAGTGGTGAAGGTGGTGTTTTGTCACGGTGTGTATCAAGTCTGATAACTCCAACCTCTTTGCGAATGGTGGATAATAAGCTGCCTAGTTTCACTTGATTTTGGTGCTCAACAGCATTTTTTAGTATTTCTCTAATTTCAGCCTCAGTGCTCCTTCCGTGCTTTAATGCTTTTGCCTTGAGTGCGCGATGCACATCATCTGGTACGTTACGGATAGTTAGTACAGCCATATCATTCTCCTAGAGTTTATATACCCATCACAAACTACTTTACAAGCAAACATCGTAAAATAATCCACGAGCGATATAATGGAATTTGTGCTGTCAGTATATGAAAGTGCTTTCATTTCTGCAAGTTTACGTTTAAATTTCTATTTTAACTATGGAGCCAAGATGAATCTGTTCAATAAGCCTATAATGATGATTGATATATATGTTCTTAATCTAAATAAATTTGATGCGCTGGAAGCACTTAATCTATTACCGCTTGAAATTAGAGATTATGCTAGAGACTTGAAGTTGGAGCGTAAACGCATTGAGTATATTGCATCGCAATGGTTACGATATAAGTTATTAAGTGAATGCTTAGGCGTTGCTACTACTGAGTTGCGATTTTCAAAGACCAGTAATGGTCGACCATTTCTTGTTGGTAGTATGCTTGATTTTAATATTAGTCATACGCGTGATTATGTTGTTATAGCAATTGCCCAAGGACAGCGTATTGGTATCGATGTACAGACCAAAAAAGAAAAAGTCGATGTGCTAGCGATAGCAAAGCAGTATTTTGCGAAGAGCGAGTATGACTTGATTGCTGCTAAGAAAGGTGAAAGCGCACAACGAGATTTGTTTTATTGGCTATGGGCATATAAAGAAGCAAGCCTTAAACTGACGGGGCAAGGGATTGCCAATGGGTTAAATCGTTATATTTTTGAAGTAACTGAAAGCGGCGAATGTAAAAAGAAAAACGTCCAAGATAAATATTATTTCCATCAACAATTAGATGAAAATACACCACTGTGCTTAAGTTTTGAGAGAAGCAATAGCAAAGTTAGATTGAATTTTTTGTAGAATTTAAGGCTATGACCATATTCCTTCCCGCTTGGATTGTGTAAGCGTTGGCTGAGCGTAAGTCGAAGCCTCTATGAAGTGTGATTACCCTAAGCTTATCCACTTTGACTTCGCTCAGGGAGTGATTAGTTGTTAATTGCTAGGAAAGTTACTGCTAAGGCGCTGCTGCGCTCTATTGAGAAACGTTAAGCTCAGCTTGACCAACAACTACTTTAGTTGGCGTGTAAAGCACCTCAGCTTTCCATACGCCTGGGCATGCGATTGTGCCATTAGCGCTTTGGTGAGAAAGCGTTCTATAAGCCCAAGAGTAGTCACTTGCTTCTTTGTATTTCATGATTGGGAAGGTCGTACTCACGCAGTGTGATCCACTCGGTGCAACCCAGTGAAGTTTTAGAGATCCTTGTTTTGCACCATTCCAGTCAGTGTATATTTTTGCAATCAAACGCCCATCTTTAGCACTTAGCTTAACCGTCGAGCTTGGTAGTGAACTGTTATTTGCTGTTTGTGTTGAGTTGACTGATGCAGGTGCTGACATTGCCGTAACAGACGTATCTGTAATTTGTGGCGCAGGTGCTTTAGGTGATGTGGCACAAGCGGATAATAATGCGGCACTAGAAACAATGCCAAGTAGTGTAATTTTTCTCATCGTTGTCTTCCTTCTGTTGTATGAACCTATAAGAATCACTGATTACTATAGACCTAATCCTAGCGTATAGCAAAAAGATATCAAGGAGGTTAGAGAAAATTTAAGAAAAAGTGGCGAAAAATTGATTTATGCCGAGTATTTTGATGTTAGACAATGATAGCAGCGGCAACACGGCGCCCTTCATTTGCTAGAATATTAAAAGTGCGACATGCGGCAGCTGAATCCATAAAATCAATGGATTTCCCCAAGCGAGCGAAAGCGGCAATAATCTCTTGCGGTGGAATCAGTGACGTTGCCCCGGTGCCAAGAAGATAAACATGGGCATCAAGCTCAATCAGGGCTTCAATAGCGTCAAGATTAAGCTCATCAATAGATTTGACATCCCAGTTATCATTAATGATTTTATCGGGTGTAATGATCACACTGTGAGAAAATCTCTGCTGTGATAGTGTCAGTTCGCCAGATTTATAGTGTTTAACAAAAATCGGTGTATCCGGTTTTTCATGTTCTAATTGCATTATTTGCGCCTTGAGAAATTAAAAGATAAATTGAATCAGTAAAGCGAGCTTATTAATCAATGGTAATAGTATGCTTGCGAGTAAATTTGATTGCCCAAAGGGAATAAATAGTAGCAAAAGTACGATCAAAAAACCCCAGCGCTCTAAGCGGTTGTATTGTAGTGCCGCTTTATAAGGCAGTAATGCGCTAATAACGCGACTACCATCAAGCGGTGGAATGGGTAGCAAATTAAACACCATTAACATCAAGTTAAGCACGACACCAAATTGCGCCATCTGGTGAAAGCCAAAATTGGGTACAAATTTCCACAATAAAAACCAGATAATTGCCATAATAAAGTTGGCTAAAGGTCCGGCAATTGCTACAAGAATCATATCTTGGCGTGGTTTCTTCAGGTTGTTGAAATTAACCGGTACAGGTTTTGCCCAACCAAATAAAAAGCCAGTACCCAATAGAAACATCGCAGTTGGTAGAATGATTGTGCCAAGAATATCGATGTGTTTAATCGGATTTAAAGTAACTCGCCCCATAAGATAGGCGGTTTTATCACCTCTCAATTTGGCGATGTAAGCGTGTGCTGCTTCATGTAGTGTGATAGCAAAGAGCATTGGGATGATAAACATCGCAAAACGCATTAAATAAGTGTTAAGATCAGCAGGCATTATCTATTAGTGCTTTTTTCATATTTTTTCGCAGTGAAATAAGTGTATTATAAAGCCTTAGCAGAATGAAGAATTTATGCCAAGGAACATATAGATGAGTGATGTAATTACATTAGATTTACCCAAATTTTCACAAATAGATATTAATAACGCTAAAACTGAAGTGGAAAAGTGCATTGCGCATTGTCGTGATTTAAAAGAGCAATTACTTAAAGCGAATGATTATACGTGGGATAATTTCATTTATCCTTTGGAAGAAGCGGAAGACGAGCTTAGCAAAACGTTTGGTCCTTTGGGGCATTTAAATGCCGTTAAAAATACACCGCAGTTGCGTGAAGTCTATCAGTATTGTGTTGAGAAAATATCAGAGTATTCAACACAAACGGCACAGGATGAGCGCATGTTAAAGGCGTATCAAACTATTTTGCAGCATGATAAAACTTTGGATCAGGCACAGATTAAGGCGATTAATGATGCTATTCGCAGCTTTAAATTATCGGGTGTGGATCTGGAAGGTGATAAGCGTCAGGAGTTTGAGCAAATTGTTACCAAGCTTGCCAAGTTACAAAATGATTTTGAGAATAATGTGCTTGATGCGACAATGGCATGGCATTATCACACATTAAATGAAGATGAACTAAAAGGTTTGTCAGACAGCGCTAAAGAGCAGGCGCGTTTAAAGGCGCAAACACAAGAAAAGGATGGGTTTATTTTGGGACTTGACGCACCAACCTATATTTCTGTGATGCAGCAAGCGGATAATCGCAAGCTGCGTGAGACTTTTTATAAGGCGTATGTCACGCGCGCCTCGAGTGAGGCGGACAATAAAAGCTTCGATAATGCCGAAATTATGCAAGAAATTATGCGCTTAAGGGCACAAGAAGCTGAGCTTTTAGGATTCAAAAACTATGCTGAAGTTTCACTTGCGACTAAGATGGCAACATCCGTTGATGATGTTATGAAGTTTATGCATGATTTGCTACAAAAGGCAAAGCCGCACGCGCAAAAGGAGTTTGGGGAGCTTAAAGCATTTGCTAAAGAGTATGGATTGAATGATGAGTTTAAGCCTTGGGATAGTGTGTATTATTCAGATAAAATGAAAAAAGCGCGCTATGATTTTACCTCTGAAGAGCTGCGCCCTTATTTTCCTTTGAATAACGTGATGAAAGGTTTGTTTAGTGTATTATCATCCCTTTATGGCATCACAGTGAAGAAGAATGATGACTGGGATCGCTATCACTCACAAACAGATTTATATGAGTTTTATGATGAGAGTAAGCAACTTCGTGGGGCGATTTTAGTAGATCTCTTTGCAAGAGAACACAAGCGCGATGGCGCTTGGATGGATGAGTGTCGTACGCGCTATAAACGTCTGGATCATTCAGTGCAAACGCCTGTGGCTTATGTGACGTGCAATTTTATGCCTGCTAATGAAGGGGCTGATGCATTATTGACACACAGTGATGTCTTGACCTTATTTCATGAGTTTGGGCATGCATTGCAGCACATCTTAACGCAGGTGGAACATTTGCCTGTTTCGGGTATTAATGGTGTTGAGTGGGATGCCGTTGAACTACCTAGTCAGTTTATGGAGAATTTCTGCTGGTGTGAAGAAGGGTTACAATTACTGTCACAGCATGTTGAGACCAAAGAAAGCCTACCAAAAGCGCTATTTCAAAAGTTAGTTGCCTCACGCCAGTATCAATCAGGCTTGGCAATGTTGCGTCAGCTTGAGTTTGCATTATTTGATATGCAATTACATCAAAGTGATACGCAAAATTTAGACATTCATCAGGTAATAGAGGATGTGCGTCAATCAACAGCATTGTTAGAAGTACCGAAGTTTAATCGCTTTGAAAATAGCTTCTCTCATATTTTTGCAGGTGGTTATGCCGCAGGTTACTACAGTTATAAATGGGCGGAAGTTTTATCAAGTGACGCTTTTGCTGAATTGGAGCAGGGGCAGTCAGTATTAAACAAAGCCATTGGTCAGAAGTTTATGCAAATTATTTTGGAGACGGGCGGCTCAGCACCAGCTGCCGAGCTCTTTGAAAAATTTAAAGGTCACAAACCATCAGTTGACGCGTTACTGCGCCATAATGGTATTGTTTAGATGAGTCGAGCCATTGGTGGTGAGGCGGAAAACAAAGCCTTAGTGTTTTTAGAGACCAAAGGCTTTAACCTAATTGCTAAGAACTTTCTGACACCATTAGGTGAGATCGACCTAATTGGTCAAATTGCGGATGTATTGATATTTGTTGAGGTTAAGGCGCGAAGGTCAGCGCAATTTGGCTCGGCATTAGAAATGGTGACAAAAGCCAAGCAGATCAAAGTGCGTAAAACAGCACAAGTTTTTCTGCAACAACATCCACATTATCAATATGCCGAGTGCCGTTTTGATGTCATTGGTATTACAGCCGATGATATTCAATGGGTGCAGGCAGCTTTTTAAGCAGAAAGTTGTAGAAAATTCTATTTGAATAATGAAAAAATTGTCTACAGCGCGTACAATGTGCGCAAATTTTAAAGTAGACATAAAATAATAAATGACATCATTACATAATTCTCATTCAGAAAAACCTAAACAATATAAGGCGGTTTCGCTTATTTCCGGTGGTTTAGATTCTATGTTGGCAACCAAGGTAATTGCAGATCAAGGCATTCATGTTGAAGGAATTAATTTCTTCACCGGATTTTGTGTTGAAGGGCATACACATGCCATTCGTAAGAAAGATCAAAGTAAAGAAAAACGCAACAATGCCTTGTGGGTTGCTGAACAGCTTGGGATTAAACTACATATTATCGATGTGATTGAAGAGTACAAAGATGTGCTATTAAATCCCAAATATGGCTATGGTGCCAATATGAATCCGTGTTTGGATTGTAAGATTTTTATGGTTAAAAAAGCCAAGGAATGGGCGCTTGCAAATGGTTTTGATTTTATTATTACCGGTGAAGTAATTGGTCAGCGCCCGATGTCACAACGTAAAGACACCATGCCAGTTATTCAAAAACAATCAGGTGTTGATGATTTATTATTGCGCCCATTATGCGCTAAAAATCTACCTGAAACTAAGCCTGAGCGTGAAGGCTGGGTTGATCGTGAAAAACTATTTGGTTTTCATGGACGTAATCGCACACCACAATTTGAACTAGCAAGTTCATATGGCTTTACTGATTATGCGACACCTGCTGGTGGTTGCTGCTTTTTAACCGATAAGCAATATTCAGATAAACTCGTTGATTTATGGAAAGGTCGCAATGACAAGCGTGATTATGATTTTGATGATATTATGCTGTTAAAAGTAGGTCGACACTTGCGCCCCAAACCTGAGTTTAAGTTAATTATTGCGCGCGAAGAAGGCGAGAATAATTTCCTAAATGGTTACAAGCGTCAGTTTCCACACATCACCGTTGAAAGTCATGGCGGACCACTTACTTTGATTGATGGCAATTTTGACATCCAAGATGAAGCGTTTGTCGCCAGAATCATTGCGCGCTTTTCACAAGGCAGAGAGGCTGACGAAGTGACTGTGCGCTTTGTTTATCCTGATGGAGTCGCGCGTGAACATGCTGTGAAACCTTTTGCAGTTGATGAAGTGCAACAAGCGTGGTATGTCTGATGGAAGTTAATCTTGAGCTAGATTTGCGTCGTTTATTATGTCCGATGCCTGTGATTAAAACGCAAAATGCGTTAAAAAAGATGACCGCGGGTGAGCAGTTAAAGGTGATATGCACCGATCCGGGTGTCAAGCATGATATTCCTGCTTGGTGTAAGATCAATGGCTATGCTATCTTAGAGCAACTTGAAATAGATAATGAATTTATTTTTGTGATTAAGGCGTAACAGATGGATCAAGGTTTATTAAGTATTTTAGTGTGTCCTGAGTGTCAATCATCATTGATATATGATAAACAAAACAAGATGCTTGTGTGTAAAGCGGATAAATTGGCATACCCTATTATCGATGGTGTGCCACGCATGTTATTAGAAGAAGCTAAGAAGCTAACGCTTGAAGAAGTCAAACACTATGAGTAAGCGTCATATTATTATCCCAGCGCGTTTGCAATCCAGTCGCCTTGCCAATAAATTACTCCTTGATTTAGCAGGTAAACCCATTATTGAGCATGTTTATGAGCGCGCATTGCAATGTGGCTTTGAGCAAGTGGTGATTGCGACGGACAGTCAAGAGATTCAACAAATAGCGCACAACTTTGGTGCGACAGTATGTATGACCGCAATAGATCATCAATCAGGCACTGATCGTTTAGCTGAAGCCGTGCAAAAATTAGCAATTGCTGATGAAGATATTATTGTGAATATCCAAGGGGATGAACCATTAATTCCTATGGAAAATGTGATTCAAGCAGCAGATTTGTTGGTTGATAGATCGCAAGCGGTAATGGCAACCTTGTGTGAGCGAATAACTGACGAAGTTGACATTCATGATCCAAATTGCGTAAAAGTTGTCTTTAATCGTGAACAATATGCATTGTATTTCTCAAGAGCGCCGATTCCATGGCAACGTGGTGTATTTGATCAAGGTGAGATTAAAATGGGAGATCATTATCGTCATATTGGTTTATATGCCTATCGCGCGGGATTTCTAAAGGTATATGCACAGATGGAAAAAAGCCCATTAGAACAAATCGAGTCTTTAGAGCAATTACGTGTACTATGGCATAATCAAAAAATTGCAATTGCTGAAGCTAAGGCGTCAACGCCACCTGGGATTGATACACAAGCTGATTTAGATAAAGTAAGGAAGATATATGACAGCTTTTGTGCTCGATAAACGTTTAGCTGATACCAGTAGCCTCATCAAAGATCTTGGTGATGTACAATTACGATTATCAAACAACGCATTGGTGACGTGGTTTCTCATCGTACCTAAAGTGACTGTCACTGATTGGTTTGAGCTTGATATCGAAATGCAGCTAAGACTCAATGCCTTGATTAATACATTATCTCGCTTTTTAAAAGAGGATTTGCGTGTTGACAAAGTCAATGTTGCGACAATTGGCAATGTCGTATCCCAAATGCATATTCATGTAATCGGACGCAAAAAAGATGACTTTTGCTGGCCAGATGTAGTGTGGGGGAAAAGCGAAAGCCAAGCTTATTTGGCGCATGAAAAAGAGAGTTTATGCACCAGAGTGCTTAAGCTTATCTAGTCTGTTACTTCCCGCAACTTGCCATGAAAGGGCATATTTAACTGCGCTTGGAATGCGTGGTTGGTAATGATTTTTTAAGCGTCCGACATTACAGTGGCTTATTGTTTTTATTAACGCTGCGCATTAAGAGATTAATTGCTTGGTATATCAGAAAATTTTGGCGGTTGGGATTTTATATTTTATTGATGGCAAGTTTTGTTACAATGGCAGAAATATTTTAAAATGGATAATCACTATGCTCAGTCTTATTTCACCAGCAAAAAGTCAAGACTTCAGCCATAACGCACCAACAGATCTTACAAGTAAAGTATTGTTTCCTGAACAAATCAGTCAGCTTGTAAGTAAGCTTAAACACTATACACCAGATGAGTTTGAGCGCTTAATGAAGATATCACCTAAGCTTGCCGAAGGTGTTTTTGATATGTATATCAACTTTGATAGTAAAAACTACGGCAAAGACAATGCCAAGCAAGCACTCTTTGCTTTTACAGGTGATGTTTATCGAGGTTTGGATGCGCTTACTTTATCGCCAGCGCAAATCGATTATGCGCAAGAGCATTTACTAATGATCTCAGGCCTATATGGACTGATTCGACCATTGGATTTAATTCAAGCCTACCGTTTGGAAATGGGTACTAAGTTTTATATTGATAATGTGCTGCTATATGATTTTTGGCGAGAAACCTTAACGCAGAAGCTAAATGATATTATTAAAGAGAATGATCATCAAGCAATCGTTAATTTAGCATCGAATGAATACAGTAAAGCGATTGATAAGAAAATGATTAAAGCAACATGGCTTGAAGTTGATTTTAAGGAATTCCATAAAGATAAATATCAAACCATTGCGCTTTTTGCCAAGCGTGCACGCGGTAGAATGGTGCGCTATATCATCGATCATAACATTGATAATATAGAGGCACTTAAGGACTTTGATTATGATGGTTATATCTTTAATCCAGAGCTGTCGCGTGATAAATCATTTTGCTTTACTCGAGTCAAACCATGAAAATTAAATTACTTTCCTTGGGTGAGAAAATGCCAGCATGGGTGCAAGAAGGCGTTAATGAATATCAAAAACGATTAACAGGTTCCTCAATTCAGTTGCAGGTGATTGAGTTACCTATTGCCAAGCGTACAAAGACAGGAACCGTTGATGGTTGGTTGGCGCAAGAAGCAAAAACAGTATTATCTAAGCTCAATGAGCAAGATCATTTGGTTATCTTGGATGTGCAATCGAAGCTTATTAGCACTGAGGAGCTTGCGCAAAAAATGGAAAGTTGGCAGCAAAATACGCCAAATATTGCGATTTTGATCGGCGGACCAGATGGGATTGATAATTCGATCAAACGTTTGGCAAAGGAGAAAATATCTCTTTCAAAGATGACATTTCCACACCCGATTGTACGCATTATTTTTGCTGAGCAGATCTATCGTGCGTGGACGATTTTACAAGGTCATCCGTATCATAAATAGCGAATTGCTGAGAAATAATGATGGAATATGTTTAATACATTCTCTGGGTTTTGCTCACATTCCTCATAAATGAAATCAAGATTCTTGGGAAAATGCATAATCTTTTTTTTGGTCACTGATTCAAGCCAACCATGAATGTTTCGCTCTTCAGGGTAGGTTGCCTTCATTTCAAGATAGCTAAAAGTAATACCATCATCTGAATAAGAAATATAGATAATCGTCAGCTGTCCTTTGTGATCACGAATTTTGATCGGTAATTTGAGTGCATCATCTTCATTAGCTAACTTCATATATCTTGCAGTGGATTACTAATGAGTTTAAGTCTAACAGGTATTTTAATACATGCAAATCAGGTAATTATTTTGAATTTAATTTATGGGATTAAATCTGGGAAAATATTTAGATATCGTGGCGGAATGGACGGGACTCGAACCCGCGACCCCCTGCGTGACAGGCAGGTATTCTAACCAGCTGAACTACCACTCCGCTTTTGATGGTGCCGACACCAGGACTTGAACCCGGAACCTGCCGATTACAAGTCGGCTGCTCTACCAGTTGAGCCATGTCGGCAACAGAAAGGCATTCTATAGATTTCCGATTAGATGTCAACGCCTAATTTTTAAAAAAAATGAAATATTTGTCAAACTGATTAAGGATTGATAACAATTGATTGCGCAAAGCTTTTGCTGATTAACTAAGGGCGAGTAGTCGCTGAAATTTATACTTTTTTTATATTTTCAAACAAAACCCCTATCGAATTTTTATTCTTATCATCGGTACAATTTAGCCTGAGTGATTATTGTCAATATTAAGCGAGGTATTTCAATGACAATATTTTCAGGAATCATGATGATAGCATTCCTAATATAGTTTCTACGCTGCATTTTTATAAATATGCTGCTTCACTAATTTCCAGTCTTGAGCCCACTGG
>NZ_JBQAJM010000094.1:0-610 GCF_052030685.1 Cysteiniphilum sp. 19S12-1 | reverse complement strand
GACTATATGGTCGTAAGCAACGGTTGAGATATTGTGAAATAACAGCAGTTGCTAGATTTCTAAATGGTCGAATTGTTCGAGCTGTTTGGTGTGAGTTTGAACTAGCAGATGGTGTGTGGTCAAAACCTCGTCTGCTTTTATGTAGTCATGCTGAAGTCAGTGGTGTTGATGTCATCTTAGGTTACGCCCGACGCTACTATATTGAACCTGTCTTTGATGATGTGAAAAACAGGTGGGGTTGGAAGAATGCTTGGCAACAAACCAGACAAGTATTGCACCGTTGGACACATTTGATTTTTGCTGCCTATGCGCTACCAAAATTACTTGTTTTGAAGCTTACAGACTGGAAGCTTGATCTTAATGCTATTCCTTGGAGGCAGAATCAGCCAATGACTGCTGGATTGGTGCGTATTTGGCTTTGTCGTATTTTTTCGCAGTTTGGAATTAGAGCCGCATGGTGTGCAAAAACAAGAAAATTTACTATCCCAATTCCACAGATAAACCGTGGCAGGCGTAGAAAAGTAGGTAAAGCCGCTTAAAAGCTTAGTTGCGTGAGCTAACAATTAGATCGACTGATTGAAAATTTAATGTTTAAAACTCTAAACTTCAG
>NZ_JBQAJM010000093.1:0-627 GCF_052030685.1 Cysteiniphilum sp. 19S12-1 | reverse complement strand
TATCAGAAGTGCGAATGCTGACATGAGTAACGATAAATAAGTGAGATTCTTATTGGCCGAAAACCCAAGGTTTCCTACGCAATGTTAATCAACGTAGGGTAAGTCGGCTCCTAAGGCGAATCCGAAGGGAGTAGTCGATGGGAAACAGGTTAATATTCCTGTACCGATTGTAATTGCGATGGAGAGACGGAGAAAGCTAGGTCTGCCCGGCGGATGGTTGTCCGGGTGAAAGCGTGTAGGTAGTGTGTTTAGGTAAATCCGGATACATGTTGATCTGAGGCGTGAGACGGAACTAAACTTTTCGGAGTTTAGCCAAGAGATTGATGCTCTGCTTCCAGGAAAACCTTCTAAGCATAGATTATGATTGACCGTACTGTAAACCGACACAGGTGGGTGGGTAGAGAATACCAAGGCGATGAGAGAACCCAGGTGAAGGAACTAGGCAAAATGACACCGTAACTTCGGGAGAAGGTGTGCCCCGTTAGGGTGAAGGATGAACATCTGGAGCTTGAAGGGGTTGCAGATACCAGGTGGCTGCGACTGTTTACTAAAAACACAGCACTCTGCGAACTCGAAAGAGGAAGTATAGGGTGTGACGCCTGCCCGGTGCCGGAAGGTTAATTGAAG
>NZ_JBQAJM010000010.1:0-78790 GCF_052030685.1 Cysteiniphilum sp. 19S12-1 | reverse complement strand
TAAGAAAGCAGCCTGGGGAAATCAGACTTTAAGCACTATTTTGGCTCAAGGTTTGTAGATGGGACAGCCGTGCAATTCCTGTCAATGGAGCGCTAACCGTCGCGGTAAAAAGTGCACTCATGCCTGCGACAGCAAAAACTTGTGGGTTGGTTATAAGATCTGGAAAAAGCGTATGTGCGACAATACCAAAGAACATGCCAAAAACGGTTCCCAATGCTAGCATGGGGGCAAATATCCCACCAGGAACACCGGTGCCATAGCTAACCAAGGTCGTGACAAAACGTAAAACAAATAAAGCAATTAGCACTGATAAGGCAATCTCACCATGCAATGCATCAGGCATGACTTTATACCCACCGCCAACTACATGCGGGAAAAAAACAATGAGTAATCCCGTTGCCGCGCCAATGACAATGATCCATTTCCAAAAATGAAACCCTGAGCGCTTAGCAAAGAAATTCAGTGAACACACCAGATACTTATTAAATAGTACGCCCAATGCACCAAAAATCGCACCAAACATAACAAAAAGCCATAAACTTGACAAAGGTGGCGCATTATATGCAGTCATATCGATATCCATCATCTGACGAATATTATACCCCCCTGTTTGCAGCAATGCTTCGAGCAAGATATCTGCAACAACACAGGCAACAATCACTGTTTGCAATGATTGAAAGCTGTATTTGAATTGCCGACGCATTTCTTCAATCACAAATAAAATCCCCGCTAAAGGCGCATTAAATGCTGTTGCAAGACCGGCGCCAGCTCCGGCGGCAATAAGTACATGCGCATAATCATTATTCAATCTAAAAATGCTTTTAATCAACTGACCAATCGCACCACCCATTTGGATAGTTGGACCTTCCCTTCCTAAGACAAGTCCACTTGATAAAGACATCACCCCACCAATAAATTTAGCTGGCAACACACGCCACCATCGAAGCTCTCGCACACCGTCAAGCGCGCCTTCAATCTCCTGCACTCCACTACCTGACGCCTCAGGCACCATATGTCTGACAATAACTAAGGATAAAATCAAAAACATACTGGAGAAGAACATGCTAAATAGGCAGAGTAAGAACAGATTATCTTGTAATGCCATAAATGCAGCTTGCTGCCCTGCCAATATCCAATGGATACACAACTGAAAAAGTGCACCAACACTCCCCACTAAAACCCCAACAATACCGCCATAGACAGTTGATCGCAATACATCCTTTGGGTAATGAACTTTATTCATCCTCATCCTTAAAATGATTTAATTTTTCTATATCCTAGGCGTTAGCATAGAAACTCTTTAAGATTATTACAAGCATTCAACAATTTAACTTTCATTCATAGTGACCTTTTGCTAAAATACCGCTGTTTTTGCTCGATAGTTTTATGGCGCAATAACAAACAACAATTTGATATGGATTTTGACGATTGTACATCGACTGCGAGAAGTCAATTGCGTTAACGCAATTAGCCAATGACTCATTCATCTACATGACGCTTTAAAATCCAACCACACATAGTATATTGGCTTTTGAGTCTATGCTATGTGCTTTTAAGAGAAAGCATAAAATATGCAAAACAGATTTAGATGATTAATAACTGCAGCTATCTAAGGCAGCTGCAAGCGATCTTGGAGAGTCTACTCACAAGGGTTGCACACATTAAACGTTAAATCACACAAAGGTATTAGGACAAGGTTTAAGTGTCCTTAAATTTGTGTAAACACTTATGGTAAAGAACATAAGTGACCATAGCAGAATATTTGCGTTTTTGGTCATATAGGCGCAAACGCAAGATGAGAAAACTATAGGAATCACAAAAAAGATGATTGTTTTTATAACAATAATAACAATAACAGCGTGCTTTTATTGGGCTTTAACTAGTCAGGCATGCGCTTTATTTCATGCAAACAGATCATCTACACACTTAGCTTCATCCTTTGTACCTTTTAAACAACCTGAATTTAAAAGGATAACAACACATGAAAAAAATGTTAATCAATGCGCGTCAAGCAGAAGAAACGCGTATTGCAATCGTCGACAACGTTCAATTGATGGATTTAGACATCGAGAATGTTGACAGAGAACAGAAAAAAGCCAATATCTACAAAGCAAAAATTTCACGCATTGAACCAAGTTTGAATGCTGTTTTCGTTAATTATGGTGAAGATAAGAATGGTTTTTTGCCATTTAAAGAAATCTCACCTGAATACTTCAAGAAAACTGCCAAAGACCAAGACTCACCGCTAAACGAATTGCTTGATGTCGGTCAAGAATTGATTGTGCAAATTGCCAAAGAAGAGCGTGGATCCAAAGGTGCCGCCTTAACAACATTCATCACACTTGCCGGCTGCTATATGGTACTGATGCCAAACAACCCAAGTGCAGGAGGCATTTCTCGCCGCATCGAAGGTGATGAGCGTCAAAAACTTAAAGCACTTTTTGACTCCCTAACAATCCCTGCCAATATGGGCGTTATTATCCGTACGGCAGGTGTTGATCGTTCAGCTGATGAAATCCAAGCAGATCTTGACACTTTAACAACACTTTGGGATGCGATTAAACGTGTTTCATATCAGCGTAAAGCGCCTTTTTTAATCCATAAAGAAAGTGACATTACCATTCGCGCTATTCGTGATCATTTAAAGGAAGATATCAAAGAAATTATTATCGATGATCAAGAGTCTTACGAAGACCTTAAGCGCCAATTAAGCATGCTACGCCCTGGCTTTGTTGAGCGTTTACAACTTTATAAAAAAGATTTGCCATTATTTAACGCTTTCCAAATTGAAAAGCAAATTGAAAGCGCTTTTAAACGTGAAGTGCAATTGCCATCAGGTGGCTCAATTGTGATTGATACTACGGAAGCGTTGACTGCGATTGACATTAACTCGGCGCGCTCAACCAAAGGTGACAACATCGAAGAGACGGCTTTTGCGACAAATTTGGAAGCAGCTGAGGAAATCGCACGACAATTACGTTTACGTGATCTTGGTGGTTTAATCGTTGTTGACTTTATTGATATGGCATTTTTCCCCAATCAAAAAACCGTTGAGCAAAAGCTTGTCGACGCTTTATTCCATGATCGCGCACGCATCCAGATGACTCGCATCTCTAAGTTTGGCTTAGTGGAAATCTCACGTCAGCGTTTACAAGCATCTCTTGGTGAGTCAGTCATGCACTCATGCCCACGTTGCGCAGGACACGGTTTTATTCGCTCGATCCCATCATTAGCATTATCCATTTTACGCAATGTTCATGCTGAGGCAGTGCGTGATAAAACCAATGAATTACGCGTGCAACTACCAATCGATGTTGCAACATTCTTACTCAATGAGAAGCGCGATGAATTGGCGCAGATTGAGGAAGGCACAAGCACTAAGGTCACTTTAATTCCTAATGCTAACTTACAATCCCCTCATTTTAGCGTACAACGTATCTGGGGTGATGCTTATACGGCAAGTCGTCCAAGCTACGATTTGATTGAAGATAAGAAAGATGTTGAGCTTTATAAAACACCAAAAAAAGATAAATCAAAGCAGCCAGCGTTAAAATCTGCTGATTATAATCAGACATCTGGCAATAATGACAACAAAAAATCTGAAAACAAGCCTCAAGCTACTAAAGAAACCCATAAAGAAGCTAAGCATAGCAAGGCTGAAACAAAAGGTTTCTGGGCAAAGCTAAGCGCTTTTTTCTTCAGCGATAAAGAAGATAGTAGTGAGCGTAATACACGCGATCAAAAGCAATCGCACAAATCTACGCAACCAAAGAAAGGCCAACACAATAGACCTGATAATAAAAACAATGAGCGTAGTGATCATCGTGGCAAATCTCAATCTCGTGACGGGCGCAATAATGACCGTGATAGCAACCGTCGTGATAGTCGCAACAACAATAGAAATCAAAATGAGAATAAGCCACGTCATCAGCAAAAAAGTGATGAACGCAATGATCATCACAACAAATCTACTGACGCACGTCAGAATAGCGACAATCGCAATGATCGCGGCAATAAAAATGATCGTAATGACCGTAACAACCGTAATGATAGAAATGATAGAAATGATCGCGACAGAGGTAATAAAGGCAACCGTAGCAATAATCGCAACAACCAACGCCTACAAGTTCATCAAAGCGAAGAGATGGTTGATATTGCTGCATTGAAGAAGGATTCACCTGAAGCACAAAAAGCGGCAAAAGAAAAAGCGATCATGAAGACAATTTCAACCACACCAGAAGAAAAGATTTCAGTGATGGTGAAAGAAGTTTTAGCTGAGGTTACGACACTTACCAGTGATCAAGCTGTTCAGGTTGAAACACATGCTTCACAAACCCGCAAAGTGAAATACTTAAACTTTGAAGTAATTGACACGCAAGCATTAACTGCTGAGATTGCCAAGGAAGAAAAGCTTAAGCAAAAAGAGCTTGCCAAACAAGCTAAAGAAGCCGAAGAGTCGATAGCTGATGCTGAAGATATTGGAATCATTATCGGTGAGACCACACTGCAAAGTGATGATAGCACTGCTGATGATAACGAAGTTGAAGCAGCGGCTACAAGCGATACTGGCGACAACAGCAAGCAGGAAAAAAAACCACGCGCACGCAAATCAACACGTAAACCTGCACACATGGAATACTCCCCTGCCGTTGATGTTAGCTCTCAAGGCTATATCACTAAAGTCTAAGTAAAACCGTCACCACCTTTTCAAGAGGGTGACCATTTTAAAATATAAGGATGGATTATGACTCACTATAAACGTAACCTACTTTTTGTTGGCAGTATTTTATTGGCAAGTTTGAGCATCCAAACGGCAAATGCTTGTATCTCTAAAGAATACAATGACGCATATGCATTGTTTAAGCATGGTGAATATAGCCAATCTGTGCCAGCATTTACCAAGCTCTATAATAACGGTTGCCCAACTTCTCCCTACTTTCTAGGGACTTATTACACCTACGGGATTGCCGTTAAACCTAATTATGATACAGCGATCAAGTATTTTGATAAGTTCCTTGATAAGAGGAACCTAGCACAACCTCGCGATTATCGCGCCAATGCCTATCGTGCTTTAGCACTGATTTACAATTCTAAAAATCAACCTGAAAAAGCGCACACTTATCTTATTGACTCCGCTAAACTAGGTAATACTGAGGCGATGTACTTATTAGGTCGATCATATATTGGCAAAGATCAACCGTATTATACAAAAACCGACCTGCATCAAGCATTTATCTGGCTTAATAAGGCAGCCAATTTTGGCAATATTGCTGCCATGAGGCTCATTGATCAACATGAATTACAAAAAGATGCGTAAAGCACAATAAACAGGTAAAACATATGTTTAAAAGTTTATCCGAACGCTTAGGCGGTTCACTTGACAAACTCAAAGGTCAAGGTCGCTTAACCGAAGACAACATTAAAAGTGCCTTACGCGATGTGCGTATGGCGTTACTTGAGGCTGATGTCGCCCTACCAGTCGTTAAAGAGTTTATCAGTCGCATTCAAGAAGAAGCTTTGGGTGAAAAGATTCGTACAAGTCTCACACCTGGTCAGACCTTTATTGCAATGGTTCAGAAAGAGCTGGAACGCACATTAGGTGAAAAAAATGAGACACTTAACTTAGGTGCTCAACCACCTGTTGTTATCTTAATGGCAGGTTTACAAGGCTCCGGTAAAACAACGACCACTGCGAAACTTGCAAAATTTTTAAAAGAACGTCAAAACAAAAAAGTCATGGTCGTTAGTGCTGATGTTTACCGACCAGCAGCGATCAAACAGCTACAAACCTTAGCCGAGTCTTTAGATATTAGCTTTTGCCCATCATCAGCTGATGAAAAGCCGATTGATATTGCCGAGCGTGCATTGCAACTTGCCAAGCAACAAGTATGCGATGTTTTAATACTCGATACCGCTGGGCGTCTGCATATTGACAGCCAAATGATGGATGAGGTTAAAGCATTACATCATGCGATGAAGCCAACCGAGACGCTCTTTGTCGTTGATAGCATGACCGGTCAAGATGCGGCAAATACAGCCAAGGCATTTAATGATGCTTTGCCATTAACCGGTGTTGTGCTGACTAAAGCCGATGGTGATGCCCGAGGAGGAGCCGCCCTTTCTATTCGTGAAATCACCGGCAAACCGATTAAATTTATCGGGATGGGTGAAAAAGCCGATGCCTTAGAGCCTTTTCATCCTGATCGTATCGCTTCACGTATTTTAGGTATGGGTGACGTGCTTTCTTTAATCGAAGAAGTTGAGCATAAAGTCGATCAAAAGGAAGCTAAAGCACTTACAACCAAACTTAAAAAAGGTAAATCATTCACCTTAGAAGATTTCAAAAGTCAGTTGCAACAAATGAAGAAAATGGGTGGTGTTGGCTCAATGCTGGATAAACTACCAGGCATGGGTAACATGTCGGCTAATCTTCAGGATAAAGTCAATGATAAGATGTTTGTACAAATGGAGGCCATTATTAATTCAATGACCCCTTTTGAGCGCCATAAACCTGAATTCATCAAATCATCACGTAAACTGCGTATTGCTAAAGGCTCTGGCACACAAGTGCAAGATATTAATCGCCTATTAAAACAGTTTACACAAATGCAAAAGATGATGAAGAAAATCAGTGGTAAAGGCGGCATGGGTAAAATGATGGGAACCATGCGCCAGATGAAGCAAATGAAAAATATGCAAGGCATGATGCCTCCTGGCGGCAAAGGTGGTAAGTTATTCTAAAGACTATCTACATTTGATAAATTTCAAAAATAAATTACCTAATATTTTCGCTTTTATGCAGCAGGAAAATCAGGTACTGTAGCATTCCAATAAGCAAAAATATCAATTTCTGGAAATTCTTACATGGCAAATAATGCATTTGCAAAGCAGCTTGGCTGTATGATGATTGTCACCGGCACTGAGATCGGCGCTGGCATTTTAGCACTCCCTATAATCACCGCCAAGCTTGGCTTTTTTATCAGTAGCATAGTGATGCTTGTTGCCTGGTGCATTATGACCTATACCGCACTGTTAATTGCTGACATCTCACTATCAATGCCAAAGGGTGCAAGCTTCGCCTCTATTGCTAAGCGCACATTAGGTCTACCAGGTGTTATCATCACTTGGATTTCATTTCTACTTTTAATGTACTGCATTAGTGTCGCTTACATCTCAGGTGCTGCTTCTGCTTTTAATTCATTACTACCTAGCATTTCCTCAAGTGCTTGGTCGTTAATATTTGTCGTTGTTTTTGGTGCAATCGTCGTTGTTGGGACTTCTGCAGTTGATGTTATCAATCGCATGCTCCTCTCAGCGAAGCTTGTATTTCTGGTGCTCGTTTGTTTGATTTTCTTGAACTTCGTTGACTTTAGCAATCTTGCAGTATCACCCGTTGATTTAGCGCCTACATTATTAATTGCCATTCCAGTTATTATCACTTCTTTTACATCACATATTATTGTACCAACCTTAAGTGAGTATCTTAATCAAGATGCTAAAGCATTATTTCGCGTGATCTTTATCGGCAGCATAATCCCGCTAATACTTTATTTCTTATGGCTCATCGCAGTACTTGGTGTATTACCTTTGCATGGACCAATCAGTTTCATGAGTTCTATTTTTGATCACACGAGTGTTGATCAGGCTAATGTTGGTAATATTCTGCATGCACTAAAAGAAAAAATCACAACAACAACTGCCAATATCAGCATGAACGTCTTTACCGATATCTCAGTGATGACATCATACTTAGGTGTCAGCTTGGCACTTTATCACTTTAATGTTGATAGTTATCGCTTAAACCGCCTACCTGCTCAATTTAAGATCCTTATCGCAATTATTCTCACCTTTATTATTCCACTATTAGTTAATTTGCTTGACCCTAATCTGTTTATTAGTGCCATTGGCTATGTTGGTGTGTGTATTGCTGTTTTGCTCCTCATGATGCCTGCTGTTATCGCTTATAAGCTCAATAAATCAGGGCATGTTTTTCATTATAAAATCAGTCAGTTTTCGCTATTGTGGCTTATCTCATTTATTGCCGGTATTGCTATTATTGCGATTCATTTTTCCGCCTAAACATAAGCGAGTTATTATATGAGAGTTTCTCGTGTATTTTATCCTGAGGTTTCTGCACAATCCGCAACGATCACCCTTTCTGCTGAAACAAGTCATTATCTTATTCGTGTATTAAGACATAAACAGGGTCATCAAGTTACTTTATTTAATAATATTGATGGCAATGAATACCTTACTGAAATCAGTCATGCAGACCCTAAAAAAGTGACACTTCAGATATTATCTAAAACTGAAAAGCATAATGAATCGCCAATCCATATCCATCTTTTTCAGGCATTGTCTAAGGGAGATAAGTTAGAAACTGTCATTCAAAAAGCCACTGAACTTGGCGTCAATGAACTCACACCAATGCTGAGCGAACGCGTTGATTATAAGCTCAATCAAGATCGGATAGCGCATAAACTCGATCATTGGCAGAAGATTGCCATAAGTGCCAGTGAGCAATCCGCTCGTGTATTTGTGCCTACAGTTAATATGCCTCAAGCTTTATCTAATGCACTAACTATCGATGCGGATATTAAATTGTTCCTATCCCCTTACAGCAATGAAACCATTACCCATCTCCATCAACAGCAATCAAATGCCAAACGTTTTGCTATTTATATTGGTCCTGAGGGTGGTTTTAGTAATGATGAAGAGAAGCTTGCCTTAAATAAAGGCTGTCACAGCATACGACTTGGTAAAAGAATACTGCGCACAGAAACTGCACCCTTGGCAGTTATTGCTATATTACAGGCTTTATGGGGTGATTATTGAACTTGCTTAAGGCTTGGTTTATCCCAACTACCTGTCACATCAAAACTTACTAAGCCAATATTTTTAAAGACGGTATTTCCTAAAAGTTTTGTACCTAAATAAGTAGCAAAAGCAACAACTGGCCCGCCAATAGCGCCGGCAACTGCCGCCGTTGTTCCTGAGAAATGCGGCTGATATTTAATACGCTGATTGAGTTGTTTATTGGTTATATCAACATCACCTGTCACCACCAAAGCAAAGCTAGGGGTATCAATAATCACTGATGGGTTACTTTTTGCCAAGCCATTATCTAGTGTATAAGCACCAACCACACTATTAAAAGTCATACCGCGATGTTCAAAATCATCATAAGGCATAAATAAACGTTTGAAATATGAATCCAGACTTAATAAACCAATATATTTAGCAATTCCTGAGTCAACCGACAATATGACGCCATTGAGTAAATCAGCCGTCGCTTTACCTGAAATAGTTGATACGTTTGGCATGAGACCTGACCAGCTTAATTGTACTTGTACATTGCCAGACCCTCCTTTTAAGAAATCATCATAGCCAAAATTATGCAGCATATCACCCCAATTTAATGAAAAGACATTGGCATGCACATAACTATCGTATGAGGAGAGCTTCGCTGTCGCTAATAGCTTGGCATTTGGATCATAAGCGGATAATACCGGAATAGATAACACTCCTCCTCTAACCGTTGTTGCCATTAGAAAATTTGGAATCGAATAACCACCCACTTGCAGATTGTTTAGCTTCACATTCATATCGGGTGTTTTGCGCAACACATCTGAGGTTAATAGCGTGTTAAACATCGTCATAAAGTCATTTTTATTATTTTTGCTATGTTCATTGTCATTTTCAAGTTTGTCCCTATCCTGTGGTAAGGCAAAAAACAGATTATCTGCACTGACTTCAATCGGCTCACTTAACGCATCAGGTACGCTTATGATCAATGATTTTTGAGACTCTCCACGCGCAATATAGTTGGTATAGTTATGCACGCTATTGGTTTGCAAAGTGACACTACGATAATTACTACCAAAAAGGTTTAACCGATCAATACTGAGCATCACTTTTGGGCGCAGTAACTGATTAAGCTGTCGATAAACACAGTCATTATAATTGGCAATCACAAAACATCCTGTTTGACTAAAGTTTTTATCGATCATAGGCACATCTAAGTGCAAAACCTGTTGCCATTGCGCTTTATTCTCTACATTTAAAATATTAGCACTACTGATGCTTTGCATTGCATTGACTATTAACTGGCTACTCATGGTTGATAGCTTCCCATATAAGTCAACATCTGAGACAACACCTTTGTCACTGACATTAAGACTTGCGCTTAGTTTATCCTGATGTTTGATATCCAATTTACTACTGACATGCCATGAGACTGCCTTGTTTTCTGATTGATGCTTTTGCCATGTACTTTTTAATAACAACGGAGTATATTCAAAACTTTTTTTCGTTAGTGGTTCACCTAAGCTATTTTGCCAACCCAGTAAATTAGAACTCACTTGCAAAATACCTTCATTGATATTGCCTTTAATGGCAAAGTCAAATGGCAATACACCTTGCATCAAATGATATCTATCATAATCTAATCGCTCAGCACTAAACCTAGGCAAAAATGCAATAGACGCTCCCCCTTGAAGATTAATGCTCGGGTGTTTAAGATCTGAGAAATCAACCATACCCTTGGCATTAAATGGTGTATTAACACCCCAAAACCCTAGCAGATTTTGAATTGTGAACGTCTCATTATTGAAAAATACTTCGGCATTTACATCATAAAGTTGTTTAGACAATGGTTTCTTGATATCAACCATACCATGTTTAAGTAATACTTTACCTGCAAAACGATCCTTTTTTGTGTGATCACCCAAAGCAATATCAATATTAAGCTTGGCATTAATGTCACCTTGATAGCGCGCATATTGATTAACTTGTTGCGCCAAGTTTCCATATTTCGTTTGCGCTAAATACGTATATACATGCTGGCTATTGGTTGCAACATCAGCATTAATATTAAAAGTTGCTGGCACACCAGGTGCAATATTATCAATCTTCAAATCAACATCTTTGATCGGAATACCGGCTAAAAGCCCCCCATTAACCTTGGCAGTAAATAGCTCATTATCAAAGTGTAAAGTCCCCATCACTTGGTGTGCGACACCTAAACCAAAATAAGGCGATAAACTACCCTCTTCAATCGTTGCATCTATTTTAAATATACCATCATTTTTGGGATATGGAATTTTGCGTGCAATGCCATTTATTGCAAAGCTTGCATCTAGTTTTTTAGCGCCATACAAACACTGCATTAACCAATCATACAACGGCTTAGGGATCCCTTTCTGTGGTAAAAAGGCTTGATATTCAGTTGTTAGATTTTTGCCACTTAACTCACCCTTAAGATCAAGGCTAAAGTTTTTAGGGTTAGCTAATGGCAGATCAACCGTACCTTTACTCACAAAATGAATATTCGCATTCGTTAATGCCAGATCATCAACCACAAAGCGGATTTTTGAAGGCTCTTTGATGATATCTATATTTCCTTTAACGGCAAGCTCTGGCCAATCTCGACTAAATATATGATTCTCCGCCATATTAAAATCCGAGGAGTCAAGCGTGAGTTTCACGTGATTTTCACGCCACCAAACGTTACCACTTAAGCCTTTAAAGTCAATATTATGATCGCTATTAGCAATACCAAGATCACTAAAGTGCGCTTTTAATTGCATACCACTTAAACTAAAATCCTGCAAATCAAAACTAAAACGCACATCGCTTAGCACACCAGAGAGCGCAATATTTTTACGCCAATCACTCGTTTCCATCTGCACTAATGACGAAAAATCTGCCAAGTCTAGCCGTGGAATATTCATCACTAAGCGGTGCTGATCTAATGAAAAAAGTGCAGATCTGAGAGTATATCGCTTATGATTCGTTACAAAGGACAAGGGGTTAGCACCCAATACAAAACGATTTTGATAACGGAATAATCGCAGATTAAATACGATATTCCTAAACACTGATTCATCTAACTGACTGGTTTTAAACTCGGCTTTGGATAACTCACCCATAATCATAACTGAGTCTAACCCTTTGGTTGAGCTGACCACAGACAATGTCAATTGATGATCAGTTAAATGTGATATTTTCACTTGTTGTGTCACGCCATCAATCAAAGTTGCTAAGACATTATGCTTGTCATTTAAGGTACTATCAAAATGGTATTTATGCTCTTTTTCCTCAACAACCGAAACGATATCAATTTGTCCAAGCTGAGGCTGCATATTAGCTTTCTTTTGTGGTTGTAATGTTAAACGTAAAACACCTTTTGCCAGAGTTCTCTGCTGATAATTCGCATTAACAATAAGCTCGGCTAACGATTTATCATTCTTAAGAATATCAACCTGCATATTCTGCAACTCGAGATCATTTTGTTGCAATAGATAATCCAAGATACTCGACCAACGGCCACCAATTTCATCAATCTCCGCCACTGATATGGATTGTAACATGCGATAATCGAACCCTTTGTCACTGGAATAAAAGACAAGTTTGGGTGCTGCCACAGTGACTTCTTTAGTGACAAACCGCCAACTCACCAGTGATTGCCATGCATTAATATGCACCGTCATTCTAGGAATATTAAGAGAAAACCCTTTATCTTTAACTTTGACATCTCTGACTTCAATCACAGGATTGATGCCATGCCAACCAGCATACTCTACTTTTAGAGAAACACTTGAGCCAGTCACCTTTGATAACACATCTTCAATCGAGCTTTGATAAGCAGGCAGAAGCCTTAAAACACCATAACCAACAACACAAGCAACAATAAGAAAAGTAGCAAATACTGAACTTAACCATAATATAAATATTCTTCTTTTCATAAATTGCTGCTCATTACATCTATAATCACATTAGTACAATATCATACATTTCTTGAGCATAGCTTAATTCTGGCTGAAGTTTAATGGGTTTACCAATAATAATTTCTAACTCACCTAAACCAAATGATTCATCATTTTGTAAAGCATCAATCACCGAGTTTGCAGCAACGATCAAAAAACCATTGCTTTGATAAGCATTTGCCTCACGATTAATCTCACGAAAAATCTCATAACAAATGCTTTGCACTGATTTAATACGCCCTTTTCCTCGACACATCGGGCAAGGTTCACACAAAAACTGTGCCAAGCTTTCCTGCGTACGCTTACGCGTCATTTCAACCAAGCCCAGCTCTGATAACGGTGAAAATGTCGTGCGCGCATAATCAAGCTCTAACGCTTTTTCAAGTGCTTCTAAAACTTGTGTTTTATGTTCCTCATCTGACATATCAATAAAATCGACAATAATGATACCACCCAGATTTCTTAGCCTTAGCTGTCTTGCTAAAACGCGTACTGCCTCTAAATTCGTTTTAAAAATTGTCTCTTCAAGATTGACCATACCGACATAACCGCCGGTATTAACATCAATGGTTGTCATGGCTTCCGTTTGATCAATGACAATATGTCCACCAGATTTTAATGGCACTTTACGCTCAAGCGCACGTGATAACTCTTCTTCAACACCATACATATCAAAGATTGGCGTGTTTGAGCTGTATAATTCCAATTTCTCACGCACGCCAGGCACAAATTTGTCACTAAAGCGACATAACTCACTATACATATCAATATTATCAATGCGAATTCGCTCAACCTTATCATTAGCAAAGTCTCTTAACGCACGCATAACCAGACTGAGGTCTTGATAAACGACACCCGGTTTTGTCACGGTACTGGCTGAATCGACGACATCTTGCCATAAGTTTTGCAAGAAATTAATATCTTTTCTAAGCTCTTCAGAGGACAAACCTTCAGCCACCGTGCGAATGATAAATCCGCGTGGATAATCCGAGCCAATCGCTTCTTTCATTACTTGCTGTAACCGATCACGCTCTTCTTCAGACTCGATACGTAAAGAGATACCAATATGGTCCAAATCTGGCATATGCACTAAATAGCGCGATGCTAATGACAAATGCGCACTTAAGCGCGCACCCTTACTACCTAATGGATCCTTAAGCACTTGTACCAAGATGCTTTGCCCTTCTCTCAACCAATGGCGCACATCAGCTTCTTTGCTATTTAGGTCAATCCCAACACTTTCATCTGAGGCAATAGGCATGACATCAGAAACATGCAAAAATCCAGATCGCTCAAGTCCTATATCAACAAATGCAGCCTGCATTCCAGGTAAAACACGCGTGATTTTCCCTTTATAAATATTACCAACAATACCGCGCTGATTTTCACGCTCAAAATGTACTTCCTGCAACACACCATTTTCGATCACGGCAACCCGCTTTTCGTGTGCTGCTATATTCATTAAAATCTCTGCTTTTACCATAACAGCCCACTATCAAAATCCAAATATTTTACTCATCAAACAGTTTACTGGATTTAACTCGCTGCAGCAGTAGTTTTTACGGTGTTTTTGAGAGTTTAACTAGTTAACTTTAACTGCAACCATGCGTAAACGCACATAATCAGCATACCACTGACCATCTTGATATTGTGTCCCCTGCGCCAACGACTCAACATTGCTCAAATAGTCTTCATGACTATCTTTGGGAATCTGACTTAAGACATCATTGCGAAACATCTTCACCCAATTGCGTAAGCCCTCATCCGTTTGCAATAAGGTCGGACGATCAAAATGAACAGCAAATGTCACACGAAAGCCATTATTTTCAAGTAATGCCGCATATTCAGCAATTGATGGATAAAAATTAAAGGCACTGAACTTTGTTACACCATAAGATTTAGCTGCTGTTTCAATTGCCGTCAGCACGTTATTAACATTGCCTTTACCACCCATCTCAAAAACAAAGCGTCCATCTGGCTTTAGTACTTCTTTGATATTTTTAATCACCGCATCGGCATTGTGCATCCAATGAAGGGCAGCATTAGAAAATACGGCATCAAAGCTTTCCTTAGCAAAAGGAAAAGTCAATTCAGCATTATACTCGGCAAACTTAATATGTGGATAATCTTTATTTGCCTGCTCAACCATTGACTGCGCAAAATCAATACCATAGACCTTATGACTTCTTTTGGAGATTTCATGGCTTAACTCACCATTGCCACAGCCTAAGTCTAATATGACTTCATTTTGTTGAGGAGCCAGTAATTCAACTACTTCATAACCATAGTTTGTAACAAAATTATGTTGTGTTGTATAACGCTTAACATCCCATTGTGTTGTCATTGTTTCATCCTCAATTAACCATCTGCCAAGGTATTATTCCGTAAAAGAGACTTATGGTCAAAAAGAACAAGCATTTTGAAAAACTTTGGTACCAGAGGCCGGACTCGAACCGGCACAGTGTTGCCACCGGTGGATTTTGAATCCACTGCGTCTACCAATTTCGCCACTCTGGCACACAAACTCGTGTGAATGATAAATTGAACTTCTTACATCGCAAGAACAGGTGCTATTCTAGCTAAAGGTCATCTGATGTCAAACACTATTTAAGGCTTTTATCATAATTTATGATGAACCTCATCAAACTCAATCAAAATATCTTGATAAAAACTCTGATAAATCACTTTCTGAGACGGACTTATCCACTTTTGCCTGACCAATAGCATCTAATAGAATAAGTGTGATGCCTGCTGTGGTATTTTTCTTATCACGTAACATCGCTGCGATAAACTGTGTCTTACTCAAGCCTCTTGGCAGCCCTATCGGCAATGAAAAGTTTTGGAGTAACGAACGTATTCTTTTAACAGTCAACTCATCAACAAACCCCAAGGATTGTGATAATTCTGCAGCCATTACCATGCCAATGCCAACCGCTTCACCATGTTTCAACCCTTGATAATTCTGGCAACACTCAATGGCATGCCCAAAAGTATGCCCAAGATTTAAAAGTGCGCGTACACCAGTTCTTTCTTCTTCATCAAGACTGACCACATGCGCTTTAAGCTCGCAACTCTTGGCAATCGCATAGATTAATGCATCCGGATCATGTGCTGTTAACAAGCGCGTATTTTGCTCAAGCCACGCAAAGAAATCCGCATCAATAATACAACCATATTTAATAACCTCTGCTATACCTGCAGCAAATTCACGTTTAGCTAAACTCTCTAGAAATTGCGTTGAGGTCAGCACCAATTGCGGTTGGAAAAAAGCGCCAATCATATTCTTACCCAACGGGTGATTAATTGCTGTTTTACCGCCAACCGAAGAATCTACTTGTGATAATAAAGTCGTTGGAATCTGAATAACGTTGGTACCGCGCTGATAAGTTGCAGCAGCAAAACCTGTAATATCACCGATAACGCCACCACCTAATGCAATAAGCACACAGTTACGCGTATAATTACGCTCAAGCAAATGTTGATAGATCGTGTTTAAAGAATCACTATTCTTATATGCCTCACCATCTATTAAAACACAGTGACCATATTTAAAACATTCATCTTTAATGGCTTTATCTAACACTGCTAAATACAAATCAGCAATTGTGGTATTGGTGACAACCAACACTTCTTTGTTTTTGATATAGGAAATAAGTTTCGTAAAGTCAATATCAGACGAAATCATGACAGGGTAGCTTGGCTTGCCCTTCGGAGCAACGACAACTTCGGTGATCAAACCGCCTCTTCCATTAATAGATTTGTGATTTTTTGCACTACATTGCGTACCGTCGTTTCACTTGTCTCAATGGTAATATCGGCAATCTCTCGATATAATGGCTCACGCTCTGCCATTAATTTTTTCAATTGCGCTTCTTTATCATCAACTTGTAATAATGGACGCTTTTTATCTTTGGCTGTACGCTCTAATTGCTGCTCAATTGAGGCTTGCAAATAAACCACTTTGCCACGTGATGACAGAAGCGTTCTGTTCTCAGGCAGAATAATCGCACCCCCTCCAGTAGCCAAAACAATACCCTGACGAGTCGCTAAATCACCGAGCACCTCTTGCTCTCTTTTTCTAAAGCCTTCTTCGCCTTCAATATCAAAAATCCAATCAATATCAACGCCGCAACGTTGTTCAATCTCACGATCAGAGTCAACAAAGTCAAGCTTAAGCTCATTTGCTAGTTGACGACCTATTGTACTCTTGCCAGCACCTACTGGCCCAATCAAGAAAACATTTTGAGTAATAATCATTTTTCTCTACATTACGTTAATATGTTTAACACATAGACCCACAACACGATCATAACCTTGCATGATCCACTTCAAAAAACCAAAACAAAATACACAAAAAAGTCATTTTAAGCAAGATTTTTTGCACTAAAGACATCTTGGCATGACGGAGAGATTTTTTATTTTTTTGCCAGTGTCCAACAGCTTTTATAATCACTTTTTGCTATGATTTCCAAAGTTTATGAATAATGGAAATAAATCGTGAAGCGCAAATGGCTGCCTAGTAAAGAGGAATTAAAAGAACATAAATGGTTGCGCTTTTTACACAAACACATGCATCATAATTTCTTATGGCAATTTGATAAAAGCAGTGTTAGCAAAGCCTGTGTTATTGGTGGCTTTATGTGTATGATGCCAATGCCATTTCAAATGGTGCCTGCAGCCATTTTGGCACTTTTTCTACGTGCTAACTTGATCATTGCTGTTGCTCTGGTGTGGATTAGTAACCCGATCACCATGTTACCGATGATGTATGGCGCGTATTTATTTGGTTGCTTTATGCTAAATAAAACGCCACTTTTTCATGAGGATAACTTTGCTTGGCATCAGATGATTACGCATATCCATAGTATTTTTATGCCACTGATAACAGGATGTGTCATTATCGGCTTGATCCTTGGGATTATTTTGGCAAGCATTAGTTGGTTTGGATTTGCTTTGTTTAAACCCAAAAATAAAAAACATAACTAAAATAACCGTACCCTGAGCGTAAGTCGAAGGGTACATTTAGAAACATAAAAGGCTTCGACTTACGCTCAGCCAACGCTTACACAATTAAGATAAGTAACAACAAGTAGGAACATACGACAGGAAATCGCAATATGCTAAACAAAAAGCTTCTTTCATCTAATCACACTGAGCACTTTATCTATGGCGTGATGCTTATCGGACTGATTATGGTCTTTTGGAATCCGATTGGCATGATGAAAATCTCAATGGAAAACACCGTCATGCTCTATGTTTGGCGTGGGATTACGGCACTTTTTTGCTGGATTGTGATTTTAATTTTATTTACCGCCAGTCGTGATGCACGAAATAGCATTTTAGCGACATTTCATACACTTTCAACTTGGATTAAAAGTTTGATTGTATTGTTCTTCTGTATCGGTATTATCTCAGCAAGTTTGGCATTTCATCCTGCCACTGCCTTTAAAGGCATATCGATTGATATCACATTGCTACTTAGTGTGCTATTCTTAGCACATTATTTTAGTCGCTTCCCAGATCATATTCGCTGGCTTATTGGCGTTGTTATTATTTGTGCTATTAGCTACTTATTTGTGCTCATACTCAATGTGTTACTCGCACACTTTTATTTCCCACCAAAAATCGCACAGTTTAACTTTCCTGAGTTTTTCTTGCGTCAATTTAACTTTGCTAATCCGCGATTTTTTGATCATTTTGCCAGTTGGTTTTTGCCGCTTTTATGTTTGCCGTTATTAAATCACAATTATAGCCGTGCATTTAAAATATTAAGTCTCATTGCCATGGCATCCCTTTGGTTTGTCGTTATCGCGCATAGCTCACGCGCTTTAATTCTTGAGTATATTGTTATTACGATTATTCTTGGCGTTTTAAATCATAAAATACTGATACGTTTTCTTGGTTGGCAAGTCTTGGCACTCATTATTGGCACCCTACTGTTTTATATGATTCAAAGCATCGTTGGCGGTGAAACCGTTCTCACACGCAATATCTTTGCCAATCAAGATCGCTGGGATTTATGGGCAAAATCATTGGCGTTAGCCGCACACCATCCACTCTTGGGTGTTGGTGAGTTAAATGCCTTATATTATCTCAAAGACTATCCGCATAATATTATTCTGACCATTGCTTGCCAATGGGGAATTATCGCACTTGCCTGCTTTTTACTCGTTGGTTTACGCGCTTTTCGTCGCGCTTGTGAATATATGCAAGATTATAAGCAATCGGCTTTATATTTTGTTGTCTTTGCCAGTGTGTTGGCAGGGGTGACACATGCATTGGTCAGTAACCTCTTCAAACTACAATTAAGTCAATTTAGCTTAGTCTTTGCCATGGGGCTTCTACTATCGTTTATGCCACAACTTATAAAAGCTTCTCAAGAGAGTAAAAACAACACGCAAAAAAAATGCCATCTAGTATTGATGGCACTTTGTTTTATTTTGATTGTTTTATTATTTGCGCTGCCGTTTTTATATCAAACGGCTATTTAAAGTTAGATACCATCACAAGGATCTGAGTCGTAAGTCCCTGTTGAAGAGCATGCCCAAGTTACACCAGCACTTCCGACTGATGGGGTAAAGAATACTGTATTACCACTTAAATCACCTGCAGATGCACCAAATGTATAGGTGATCACGCCTGCTGCATTTGATGCTACCGCACCATATTTACCTGTCTTGGTTCCACCGGTTGTCGCTAATCCTGAAATAGTACCGCTCGTAATTCCTTTAGCGTTAATCTGCTCAGCCACATACGTTTTGTCTGAACCAATAAATGAATAGGCTTCAGCTGTTTTTGCGCGAGTTGTGTAACTAGTATACATCGGAATCGCAATCGCGGTTAGAATCGCAATAATCGCAATCACAATCAGTAATTCAATTAACGAGAAACCTTTTTGCTTTCTCATTTTTTTAATTTGTTTAATGTCCATTGTTATTCTCCTCTTTTTAATTATTTTGGTTGGGGGGCACAATAAGCGCTTTGAGCTTTTTGTAATTAGAAAGCTAGCCCACAGTTGCTTTTTGCGCAAGTAAGTTATCGAAAAAAATAGTGTTTTTTAAGCTTAATTTAGCAAAAAACGAAATAAGCTAATCTAATGTGCGATATTTGCCATAAGCCACTAACAAGAATTGCTTAGTTCTACATCACAAATTCGCAGTCAAACGATGATAACGCTTAAGCATACTTGCATTACCACTGACACCCCCGCAATGTAGATAAATAATTGGTTGCGGTAATTTATGATAATACGCAAGCATCACCTGCCATGTTAGTGGATCATACAATAAATCAAACTCAATACCCGTTTGCTCTTTCAGTTTATAGTACATTGCCAAGTGCTCAGGATAACAAACCCCAAAGTGATACTTCTTTAAAGCTGACAATACTTTTGGTAGACGCAATACTCCTTGAGACAGGGCATTCATTTGCTCGTATAAATATTCCTTATCGCCAACACAAGGCACGGTATAAACTTGATACGCTTTGTCGATATGTTGCTGCAAATATAAAGCACTTACCCCCGTACCTGAAGCAATGACAATGCTTGCCTGAGCTATATTGCGTGATTTAAGACAGTCATTAATGTCTTGGGCGCATAGTTTAAGACCTTCTTCAGCACGCCTATCCGCGCCACCTTGCGCTAAAAATAATATATCTACACCTTTCTTATAGCGATTTTTCACATTGTCTAAAGTTAATGCTTGATCAGCAACACAAGCCTCCATTCCAAGTGATAATGCCTCTTTGTAGTTACCAAATGACATATTTTTCAGTGGCTTAGGTAATGGTTTTAACCAATAATCAAATGGTAATTGATGCAAAGCGCAAAATTGCGCTAATGCCAACATATAGTTAGATTGCGCACCACCAAGGGATACGATTTTGTTGATGTGTGGATTTCGCTTGATATACTTGACAAGCCAATAAAGTTTATACGCTTTATTGCCTGAAAACAGCGGATGAATTAAATCATCGCGTTTAACGATAAACGCTAAGCCATCAACGCTAACTTCCTCGAAGATCGGCTTATTAAAATGGATAATGTTAGATCTCCATCATCTCAAAGTCTTCTTTACCGACGCCACAATCAGGGCACTCAAAGTCATCAGGAACATCTTCCCACTTGGTTCCTGGATGGATACCATCTTCTGGCCAACCTTCAGCTTCGTCGTAAATCCAACCACATACCACACACATATATCTTTTGTATTCTAGTTCTGACATCTCTTGACTCTTTTCTTGATCTTTTTCTTGGCTCTTTGGCTTACTAATTAACATTCTGACACCTTTAACAGTAGGTTCGTCCAAATTATGGCGCACATCTTACTGTTTTGTCTGGTCAATGTTAAGTGATTTATCTTCTAATATTTCACTTATCATGACATCATTTTTCTGCCACAGTGCATTAATCCAAGCTTGAAAGAACCTCTTTGCTGCATCGTCTTGATAATAGTTTTGATACGGAATATCCTTGGGCTCAATCAATTCAATATGAATACGCACTTGATTAATAACTCCACATAGAAAATCCCAGAAACTCGGAGAATTATCAGGATAAACAATCGTTACATTTAAAACTCCTTTGATCTTATCACCCAAGACATCTAACGCAAGCGCAACCCCTCCTGCCTTTGGTTGTAATAAATGCTTAAATTGCTTACCACCTTTGACATGCTTTTCTAGCGTGAAACGCGTGCCCTCAACAAAGTTAACAACTGACACATGGCGATTTTTAAAGCGTTGACAAGCGCGCTTCGTCTCTAACAAATCTTGACCTTTTTTCTCAGGATGCTTTTTAAGGTAGTTTTTTGAATAACGCTTCATTAATGGGAAATCCAATGCCCAACAAGCAATACCAATAATTGGCACATAGATGAGCTCTTTTTTCATAAAGAACTTGGCAAAGGGAATTTTATTTAAAAACACTTGTTGCAATACGACAATATCAAGCCAACTTTGATGATTGCTTAAAAGCAAATATGAGCTGCACATACTAAAATCTTGATAACCACTGACGACATATTTGGTTGGCAAAAGGCATAAGCTCACCTTGTTGTTGATCGTCATCCATGATGTTGCCAAGAACATTAACATTTTTCCTATCGCATTTTGCCATGCTTTTTGCGGGATTAATTTCAACGATGACAATATAATCACTGGCGCCCCAAAAATAATCGTATTAATGATCAACAATAGCAACAGCATAACCCCAACTGCAATATGCCATATTCTTTTCACACGTGCTCTCCATTTTTTCTGTTAGTTTTGTTTTAGTTTTCTTTGCCCAGTCTAAATATTCACTCATCAACACGACTATATGTGCGCGCTGAGCGTAAGGCAAAGTCCTTGACGACTCATACTCGTCCTTCGACTACGCTCAGGGTACGACAGATAGCCTTAAGTGAATATTCTCTTTACTGCCTTGTTTAATCTTCTTCAGTTTTATTTGTTTTTATCACTAGTTCGCCATTATCTTTAAATATAGCTGTGATTGCACCATTTTGTGCGGTATTTAATATTTTTATACCTGCAGCTTGATACTTTTGTACCACCTCACTATGCGGGTGTTTAAAGCCATCATGCTTGCCACTGCTAAAAATCACATACTTGGGTTCCACTGCTTCAATAAAAGCTGTCGATGATGAGCTTGAACTTCCATGGTGCGGTGCAAGCAAAATAGTTGATGGCAATAATGTACGATGATTATTAAAAAGATAACGCTCCGCTGTTTTGTAAATATCGCCCGTTAACAAAACGGATTGATCATTAGAACTTACCTTTAACACACATGAGCCATTGTTACCCTTAAGATGATTGGCAGTGAGAAATTTAAAACTAACAGCATGAACTTGCCACTGCAAACCATCTTGACAAATTTTTGCATTTACTTCGCCAATTACCTCATTGCTAAAGACGTTTGTTACTGTGAATTCATTTATCACATGACTTAAGCCACCACTATGATCTTTATCTTGGTGACTGATAATGAGAGTGTCAATATGATGAATACCTTGGTGTTTAAGATAAGGGATGAGTGTATGTTCAGCGATTACAAACTTCTTGCCATTACTGCCTGCTGTATCATAGACGACAACGGTTTCTGGCGTTTGAATAACAATAGCCAATCCTTGCCCAACATCCAGTACTGTCATTTTAAAAGCGACATCTGAAGCTAAACGCTCCTTTTGAAAAATTGGCAGGAAGAGCACAACACTCAGTATCCGCAAATACCATGGCAAAGGGAAAAGCAGTAAAGTTAAGCCAGTGACTGCACTAATCACCGCTAACGTTGAGATGCTATGCCAGTAAAAGAACAACATCTCAACAGGTAGGAGATTAAGCCACAATACTAGGAGCTTAATCAAATAAGCACTAATAAACCAAAAATCGACACCAAACAATGACAACATCAGATTAATAAATAAACTTGGCACAACTAAGAAACTTACCCATGGGATTGCGACCAAATTGGCAATAACTCCAACCATACTAAAACCTTGAAACCAGAAAATAGTTAATGGGATTAAAAGCACCATCAATAGCAACTGAATCAATAAGTAACGTTTGAATTTAGTTAATGACAATAAGATGCGATTAATGACAATCAAAAAGAAAACCGCCATAAATGACAGCCAAAATCCTGGTTCAAACAATGACAAAGGCTGCCATAGAACGATAATAACACCAGCTAAGAGTAATAAATAAAAGCTATTGATCTTGCGATTGATCAAAAGCCCAACAGAAAAAACAAGTACCATGATAAAAGCACGCTCTGTAGGGATAGCAAAACCAGCTAATAAACTATAACTAAAGGCACTGATAGCAGCCGCAATCAATCCCGCCTTTTGCGCTGGCAACCATTGGCATAAGCGCACTGAGCATGACCATAAAAATCGCAACAGACAAAAAGCAAATAACGCAATCATTCCAATATGAAGCCCTGAGATCGCAATCAAATGTGATGTGCCTGTTTGCTGAAAAAGGCGTTTATCATCAAGTGTCAGCTCATTTTTATTGCCAATTAATAATGCACTGGCTAGTGCCCTTAATTGTGTATCTTTAATGGTTTTTTGCAGTATGCGCTCAATTTTATAACGCAGGCGCTCAACAAAGTAACCATAGTCTATCCCACGAAATTTTGCTTTCTCCGTGGTAACAACATAACCCACAGCCTTAATACGCTGACGTTTCAGCCAATTGGCATAGTTAAAAACACCCGGATTGCTAAAGCCTTTTGCTGTTTGTAGCTTAACATGTAAGCGCCAACGCGAACCCGGCGTTAACTGCCATGGTCTTAAATTTTTATTTGGATAAACACTCAAGCGAATCAAACCATCCTTTGTCGCAAATAGGAATTTGCTGACCGCTTTATCACGATCAACCAAACTAGCAACAACACCCTCGATCATAATTTTTTTATTTAGTTGATTTTCAGGATATTTCTGTCCATAGCCATAAAGCACCCACAGCCCATGTATTGTGATAAGCAATGACAAGAGAGTGATCAAAGAAAAACCCAGACGTTTATGCATAAAAAAGTTCAAATAACAAACACTATTCATAGCATAGTGAAAATAAAAAGCTTTTACGAAAAAAAGCGTGTTAAATTCTGCTGGATTTTGATTGCAACAATACTGCCAATATGTAAAATAACTTCATCATTTAGGTATCATTAATAACTATTATGGCGAAACGGATGCGCTTAAATGAAATTTATTAACTGAAATAATTAAAACAGCCTATCCTTAAATTAAAGATAAACAACGTAAATAAAAAGCAAAATGGAGGATTCTAATGATCAATATACTTATATTCGGCAGTGGTAGAGTAGGTTTACTTACGGGCGCCATGCTTGCATCAAGCGGTGACTACCATGTGCATATTGCTGATATTCAAGCTGATAGAAAACCTTTAACTCTTGGCAAACATACTCATAATTTGAGCCACTGTGTATTAGATATTACAAAGGAAGATAATGTTAAGGCATATATCAAAGAACATAATATCACGGCTCTGGCAGCTGCTCTTCCTTACTTTTTAACCAAAAAAGTGGCTGAAATGGCAAAAGCCTGTGATACCCATTACTTCGATCTAACTGAAGATGTTGAAACAACGAAATATGTTGAATCACTCTCGCAAAACAGTAACAAAGTTTTTGCCCCACAATGCGGTTTGGCGCCTGGCTTTATCAGTGTTGTCACTAATGATCTTGTTAAGCTTTTTGATGAAGCCGAAACAGTCAAAATGCGTGTAGGCGCGCTACCGGTTAATATTAGTCATCCACTGCAATACGCACTGACTTGGTCAACCGAAGGCTTGATCAATGAATATGTGAAGCCATGTGAGGCGATTGAGGATTTCAAAAATGTCACGATCGAACCACTTGATGATCTTGAGACAATTAAAATTGATGGTCTAACGTATGAAGCATTTAACACCTCAGGTGGTATTGGCTCACTCAAAGACACATACAAAGGTAAGGTACGTAATATCAACTACAAAAGTGTGCGTTATCCAGGACACTGTGAGAAATTACGCTTCTTAATTAATGATCTCAAGCTTAAAGACAAACAAGAATTGTTGTGTGAAATCTTTAATAATGCCATTCCACGCGTTGATGATGATGTGGTCTTGGTCTATGTCTCTGTTGAAGGCACAATTAATGGCGTTTATAGTGAGCGTCATTTTGCTAAGAAATACCACTCACAAGAAGCCTTTGGACAAAAGTGGAGTGCTTTGCAATTAACAACAGCATGCGGTCTATGTGTCACCATTGACCTTGCACTAAAACAAGCGCATTTTAAAGCAGGTTTTGCTAAACAAGAAGATATCACTTTGGCGCAAATGATGGATAATCGCTTTGGGCACTATTATCGCTATAATTTCTTAGATAATTGCGCTGACAACCCAAAGCCTGAGCTTGGCACTAATCCAAGCAAAACAGAATATATCTAAACTTAATGACTGGAGAATATAATACAATGACTTGCATGACAAGCTACACAGAACAACTAAGCCAATACGCTGCCAAACACAACACGGGTGAATATATCGAAAGCTTCAACCCTGCCAATAATGAACTATTGGCTAAGGTGCCAAGCTTAGGCGTTTCACATTTACAACAAACGATTGGTGAAGCACAAAATGCTTTCATAAAATGGCGTAAGATTCCAGCGCCGCAACGCGCTGAATTAGTGCGGTTAATTGGTGAAGAATTAAGAAAGCAGAAAGACCAATTAGGCAGTCTCGTGTCCCTTGAGATGGGTAAATCCAAGCAAGAAGGTGATGGCGAAGTGCAAGAGATGATCGATATGGCTGATTTTGCCGTTGGTCAAGCGCGCATGCTTTATGGCAAATCAATGCACTCAGAGCGTCCAGATCATCGCATGTTTGAACAATGGCACCCGCTTGGTGTTGTTGGTGTGATCTCAGCCTATAACTTCCCTGTTGCTGTTTGGTCATGGAATGCCTTTATTGCCGCAATTTGTGGTAACACAGTTGTTTGGAATCCATCACCAAAAACACCGCTTTGCGCCTTAGCAATTCAAGAGATTTGTGATCGCGTGACCAAAGCACATAACTTTCCAAATGTCTTTACCTCTGTGGTTTCAAAAAGTGTTGATGTTTCTAAAGCATTGGTTGCTGATGAGCGCATAGCCCTTATGTCTTTCACCGGTTCCACTGCCGTGGGACGCGAGGTTGGTGCACGTGTTGCTGAGCGCTTTGGTAAATCATTACTTGAATTAGGTGGTAATAATGCCGCAATCATTGACGAATCTGCTGATTTAAAATTGGCAATTCCTGCCGTTGTCTTTGGGGCAGTTGGCACGGCGGGGCAACGCTGTACCTCATTACGTCGTTTGCTTGTACACAAGAACATCTATAAAGATGTTGTCAAACGTCTACAAAATGCTTACAAACAAATCACTGTCGGTGATCCACTAGATACTAACAACCTTATGGGACCTTTGATTGATCAAAACCTTGTTGGGATTTATCAAAAAGCAGTTGCTCGCGCTAAAGAATTAGGTGGCAATATTCTGTTTGGAGGCAATGTGATTGATCAACCAGGTAACTACGTTGAGCCAACCTTAATTGAAGCCAAACCTGACTGGGATATCGTAAATCAGGAGAACTTCTGCCCGATCTTGTTTGTAATGCCATTTGATGATATTGAACATGCAATTAAAATCAATAATCAAGTTGATCACGGCTTATCATCTGCTATTTTCACGCAACGCATTGATCATTCTGAACAATTTTTATCTTATGCCGGTAGTGATTGCGGTATCGCTAATGTTAATATTGGTACATCAGGCGCTGAAATTGGTGGCGCTTTTGGTGGCGAGAAACACACCGGTGGCGGGCGTGAAGCAGGTTCAGACGCATGGAAAGCATACATGCGTCGCCAAACCATTACCATGAATTGGAGCAAAGACTTACCCCTTGCGCAAGGAATCAAATTTTCACTTACAGAGTAGGAGAATAACCATGTCACAAATCGCAATTTTAGAAGACTTATGGCAGCAATATGTTGAAGCCAATCCACACGCGCAGAAGATTTATGATCTTTTTTGTGATCATAATGTACAAGTAATTAATGATCATATTGCGCTGCGTACGATTAATGACCCGCGCATTGATCTTGATGTATTAGCCAAACCTTTCATTAATGAAGGTTATTTTGAAAATGGTGATTACCACTTTGAAGCTAAAAAACTTTACGCTAAACACTATGAGCAAAAAGAACCAACACAGCCTAAGGTGTTTATCAGTCAGTTATTACTTGAACAATTAAGTCCGTTTGCACAAAAAACCATTAAGGCATGTATTGATCAAATCCCACAAGCTTTACTTGATGATCCTCAAAAACTATTGCTATCAGGCAACTCTTGGGGCAAACCAAGCCATGAAGTTTACCAAAAGCTATTAGCTGAATCGGAATATGCTGCATGGTTCTATGTCTTCGGGTTTAGGGCAAACCACTTTACCGTTTTCATCAATGCATTAGATCAATTTAATGAAGTCCATGAAGTGAACACCTTCCTTAAAAATCATGGATTTGATTTAAATAGCTCAGGTGGTGAAGTCAAAGGCACACCGCGCGACTTACTTGAGCAATCAAGTACTAAATCAGGCATGATTAAGGTTGAGTTCACTGAAGGCGAAAAAGACATCCCGTGTTGCTATTATGAATTTGCTAAACGCTACCCAGATCACACCGGTAAACTTTATCAAGGATTTGTGGCAGCTTCTGCTGATAAAATCTTTGAAAGCACCAATGTTAATGCCTAATCGAGGTTATGATGAATAACGAATCGTTATGGCAACTGCGTGAAAGCGAAGTTCCTCAAGCACTTGGTAATAATACCAAGCTATGCGTCAAAAAAGCACAAGGTTCGACCTTAACTGATGTTAATGGCAAAACCTATATCGACTTTGCTGCAGGTATTGGTGCCATGAATGTCGGACACAATCACCCCAAAGTCGTTGAAGCGATCACCAAGCAAGCCAATGCATTTATCCAACCATGCTTTCATGTAATGATTCATGAGCCTTATTTAAGACTTGCACAAGCCTTAAATAACTTAACGCCTGGTGACTTTGCAAAGCAAACAATGCTTTGCAATAGTGGCGCTGAAGCGGTTGAAAATGCAATTAAAGTCGCACGCTTCTCTACAAAACGCTCGGCTGTGCTTTGCTTTGATGGCGCTTTTCATGGTCGGACATTTATGAGCATGTCTTTAACTGCTAAAGTCAAGCCTTATAAACAAGGGTTTGGTGAACTTTTTAATAACATCTACCGCCTGCCCTACCCTGATATGCATTGTGATCTTAATCACTTTAAATCATTGCTGAATGATTTAATTGCCAATCAAGTTGCTTTAGAGGATATTGCTGCGATCATTATCGAGCCTGAACTTGGTGAGGGTGGATTTATTCCAGCAAGTATTGAGGCTATACAATATTTGCGTCAGCTTTGTAATGAACATAGTATTGTGATGATTGCTGATGAAATCCAAAGTGGCTTTTGTCGCACAGGCAAACTTTTTGCGATGGCGCATTATCATTGTGCACCCGATATTCTAGTGATGGGAAAATCACTGGCTTCAGGCTTACCATTAAGCGCGTTAACCATTAAAAAAACACTTCTTAAAGACATGCCCACGGCATCATTAGGAGGCACCAATTCAGGTAACCCACTTGCTTGTGCCGCAGCACTTGCTTCTTTAGAGGTATTTAAAGAAGAAGCGCTTGCTGATAAAGCTATGCAACTTGGTCAGGTATTACGTGATTTTTTCAATGAGCATAAGAAAACCTGCGAGTTTATTGGTGATATCAGAGGGCTTGGTGCGATGATTGGTGTTGAGTTTATTGATCACAATAATCACCCCAATCCCAAGATGTTGAAAAGCTTTATTGATCAATCATTAAAACATGGATTAATTTTATTAAGCTCAGGTAGTCATAAGCATGTGTTACGCTTATTATGCCCTTTGAATATTAATGAGCATGAACTAGCAAAGGCACTTAATATTATGACCAAAGCACTGAATGAACTACGCTTGGCGACGCAAGTTTAAACAACACTGATCAACAATAAAACAGCTGTTAATTTCAAAGCAACAAAGCGAAATATTTTTTAATTTATCTTTACTTTGACATTGACAGCGATGCGGCAAAGCACTATCATGCACCTCGTTTTCACGAAACAGTTGAAAACTCAATACGCACCCGTAGCTCAGCTGGATAGAGTACCTGGCTACGAACCAGGCGGTCGGAGGTTCGAATCCTTCCGGGTGCGCCATATTCATGCGGGAATAGCTCAGCGGTAGAGCACAACCTTGCCAAGGTTGGGGTCGCGAGTTCGAACCTCGTTTCCCGCTCCAATCAAATAAATAAGCATTCGCTATACTCACTTGAAATAGCTAAAACTCATTGCTATCTTTCTAACACCGTTATAAGAAGTGGAAATATCTATAATGCAACTAACTCACGTTAAAAAAGTACTCGTAAGTACCGCTATTGCGACATTTGCTTTTATTAACACACCATCACTTTTGATTGCTAATACACTAGCTAGTTCCCCTGTTATTATTATCAAACCGCATCCGATTCAACTCAATGCTGCCAGCTGGTTATTAATGGATTTTGAAACTGGTGACATTATTGCCGATCACAACATGCATGAGCGGCGCGCACCAGCAAGTTTGACCAAAATTATGACCGCTTATATTATCGCAGGAGAGCTAAAACAAGGCACACTTAAACTAGATCAACAGATAAAAATCAGTGAAAAAGCGTCTAAGACACCAGGGTCTAAAATGTTTATTAATCAAGGATCACGTGTTAGTGTTGATGATTTATTAAAGGGAATGATCATCCAATCTGGCAATGATGCTACCGTTGCACTGACTGAATTTATTGCTGGCTCTGATAGTAACTTTGTACGCCTTATGAATAAAACTGCCAAAGCACTGGGCATGAAAGATACTAACTTTGCCACGGTTGATGGATTACCCGGAGACGATCAGTATACGACAGCCTATGACATGGCAATTTTAGCGCGCAGCTTTATTAAGCATTACCCTCAAGTTTATAAACTTTATTCTGAAAAAACATTTGAATTTAATGGCATTGTTCAACACAATCGCAATAAACTACTACGTACATTTGAAGGAACTGATGGCATAAAAACAGGCTACACCAAAAAAGCAGGTTATAATTTGGTTGCCTCTGCCATGCAAAATAACCAACGCTATATTAGTGTTATTCTTGGATCACCCAGTGCCTATGTACGGGAACAAGAATCTGAAAAGCTATTAAATTTTGGTTTTAGTAAATTTGTCGATCAACCACTTTACACTAAAGATAGCGTTATCTCACTCGATGACACCGCTATTACTGATGCCGCTAAAGATGCTACATTGACAGTCATTGGTAAAGATGACATCACCAAAACGATCCCCAAATCATTTGTTAACCATTTAAGCCAAAAAGTCGTGCTCTTACCGGGACTTAAGGCGCCGATTAACAAAGGGCAAAAAGTGGGTACACTTATCATTAGCGCGGGTGATTATACGGTAGTTGAGATTCCTGTTTATGCTAATAATACTATTGAGCGCGCTGGATTCTTTAGTCGCTGGTTTGGTTAATCTCGCTTTTTCAAGATTGTAGTATATACTCAAGAAGTAATAACATTTTTCAAGGATGACATTATGCCGTTTTACTACAATGCAGCAGACTCTAAAAATAGCGCACGAGATTTCGTACCGGTTACCGTTCATACAGATCAGTATATTATTACAGGAGAGATATCAATACGAACGGGTGTACGCCTAACTGATCACATCAATAGTGAAATGACAGGTAAATTTATTGCTTTACGTAATGTCAAAGTGTACATACAGGAGAATAACTCACCAATTAACGAATGTGAATTTATGAATATTAATCTCGACAAAATTTTATTTTTATATCCTAACTCAGAAAGCATTTAATGCCGAGCACTTTGATGACTTTGCAAATCAAACCCTTAAAAAATAAAGATATTACGCAGCATTAAATCGCTTAAAAATCTCCAAAATTTCTTCGTTATTAAACACCTCAAAATCATTTAGGAGTGGTATAATGTCTTTCAACCACAGTGAAGGAGCTTATGTGTGACAGAGAAGCAAAAAGGTCAACAAAAAATCGTAAATGCCGCCAAGAAACTATTCGTAAAAAAAGGCTTTGACGGTACATCCCTACGCGATATTGCAACCAAGGCACAAGTCCCTGTTTCGCTGATCTATCACTACTTTGAGAATAAGGTTCATTTATGGCAAGAGGTTAAAGTTAATCTCTTGATCGATAGTGGTTGGATGGGTGATCATCACCTTGACAAAGATCGCAACTTTGTGGAGTTTCTAGAATATTTCGTCAACATGCGTTTGAAATTATTATATTCAAATCCTGATATCGTCAGACTCTTTGATTGGCAACGCCTTGAAAGTGGCAAAAACCAACTCTTTGGCTTGGGTAATGCACCCAAAAATGGCAATTGGAAAACCCTCTTAGACTACTTGCAGATTTATCGCAAAAAAGGTCAAGTGACAGATAAGCTTAGTGACGAAGCTGTAACGAGTATGATTTTTGGCTTAATTCTAGGACCATTCGTACGCACAGGGCAGGCTTACTTTAAAAATGAAGATGAATGCAATATATATATAGATATGATCACAACAACACTCATTCAAACACTTGCTGTAAAGCAGATTGAGTAATTTTCAAAAAACTCTACCATAGTAATAATTTAATTTAGTTAAGAAAGAAGGGGAAAATCATTCATGAGCAAAGAGAGAAAGCTCAGCATTGAAGTCATTGGCGGTATTATCTTATTCACCGCTGCAGTGGCAGCAATCGTGGTCAATAATTCATGGCTTAGTCCGTATTATCACATGCTAGAAACGGTTTATGCCGGCGTATCTATAGGGGATTTTGCTTTACAGAAGAACCTAACCCACTGGATTAATGATGGATTTATGGCACTTTATTTCTTATTGGTTGGCTTGGAAATAAAGCGCGAATTTGTCGGTGGCACCCTTTCCAGTAAATCCAATATTATTATCCCTGCCATTGTTGCTTTTTTTGGTTTATTGGTGCCGGCACTTATCTATTTTCTGATTAACCAACATAACCCAAACTATATCGATGGCTGGGCAATTCCAACAGCCACAGATATTGCCTTCACCTTAGGGATATTAGCACTTCTTGGGTCGCGTATTCCAACATCGCTTAAAATACTCGTAACCACAATTGCCATCTTTGATGATATTGCAGCCATTGCGATTATTGCCGCATTTTATACCAGCAACTTGTCGCTTATATCATTATTTGCAGCCTTAATATGCATTGTCATACTTATTTGTATGAATCGCTTAGGTGTCAGGAAACTTGCACCATTTATGATTGTTGGTGTAATCATGTGGCTGTGCGTTTTACAATCAGGCGTTCATGCCACCTTAGCTGGCGTTGCCTTGGCAATGACCATTCCACACACTGAAAAAAATTCTCCTCTACTGAAACTTGAGCATGGTTTAAACCCTTGGATTATCTTTATGGTTTTACCACTATTTGCCTTTGCCAATGCTGGTATTAGCTTTAGCGGCATGAGTTTATCACACCTATTTCATCCAGTAGCGTTAGGTATTATCTTAGGATTATTCTTAGGGAAACAAATCGGTATATTTATCAGCCTTTATCTATTTAGCAAAACGAAATACTTCACCATTGGACGCCAACTCTCAACTCCTCAGCTTTATGGTATTAGCCTCGTTTGTGGTATTGGCTTTACCATGAGTTTGTTTATTGGCACGCTTGCCTTTAGCACACCTGACCTTATGAACATGGTCAAAGTAGGTGTTTTAGGTGGCTCGCTCATTTCAGGATTTGCCGGCTATCTTGTGCTTAGAAAGTGTTGTAAAGCAATATAATACAATAGCCCACACGTCACCGACAGTAACTTTCAAGAGTTACTCTAGTAATGAATCAAGAATAAGTTGCGTCAGCTAGTACCTCTCCCCTTGCGGGAGAGGTCGTGCAGCTTAAGCTGCACGGGTGAGGGGAGTAATTGAAGCTCAACTTATTTTTAAATTATTACTTAAGCGCCTTAGTTAGTGGCACACCTAATGTTATCGCTCTGTAAATGAAAAACAATAAATACGCAAGCCACAATCCAACATTACCAAATGACCATAACGCTGCAACACTTAACAAATATAAAAGCATAGATACAATCATTGCATTACGCATAATCGTTGTTTTAAGCAGGCCGACAAATACCCCATCTAACCAAAAACTAAATACCGCTATTAATGGGAATATGATTGAGAAAATAACATAGTGCTCAGCTGCTTGGCGAACGCTTGCAATAGACGTTAACAAATCAAATACCCACGGGTATACACAGGCATAAATCAAAACAAACAATAAACTAAAAGTAATAGAGTAACTCAACGTGTATAACAAAGTACGTTTTAATGCGCTTTTATCATTTTGCCCAACCTTTTCACCAACAAGCGTTTCTGTTGCATTTGCCAAGGCATCCAAAAAGAGCGCTAATAACATCGCAAACTCAATCAGTAAGGTATTTGCAGCAAGCACTTCTTGCCCCATATGTGCTGAGAATACAAAGAATGAATTAATACAGATCTGTAAACACAAAGACCGTATAAAAATATCACCATTGACCGACATAAATGCTTGATACGCTCGCCAATTAAACTGATTACGATGTATTAACTTCCTCAATGATACATTGTTATCTTTGGCGATTTTAATACTGAAAAATAACGCAAATATACAACTTAAGGCTTGTGACAACAACACGGAATAAGCTATTCCTTTAATATCTAAATGCAGTAATTTAACAAAAACAAGGCTCAACAAAATCCCTGTGATGCTAGTAATTAACGCCATCAAAAAAGCAAGATTTGCCCGCTGTAGCGCAATAAAAAAGCCAAGTAAGACATAATTAATAAGAACAAACAACAAAGCATAGATGGTAATATCAAAGTATTGACTAAATAGCTTAGTTACGGTTTGATTCATCGACAATATTGTTAACGCCAGATCATAAATAACACCTTGTAGCGCAATTAACATAAGCGCCAATATAACCGCGACAATAAGCGCTTTTATTAACCAATCAAATACCTTATCAAAGTCTCTCTTACCATATTGTTGCGCAATAACACCGGTTGTACTCATTCGTAAGAAGTAAAACAGTGCGCTAATAAAGGTAATTACTGAGACACCTAAAGCACTTGCTGCCAGATAACTACTGGCATGCAAATTACCCATCAATGCCGAATTAACAATACCACATAATGGCAAACTAATATTGGCAAGGATTAAAGGAATCGACAGCTGAATGATTTTTTTATGCACGATCAGCTACGTTGATTAAAGTGTGTTTTCTAATAGAGGTTGTGATTTAACAATACGATCAATCTGTTGAAGTTGCATTAATAATGACTTCATTTTTTGAATTGGTAATGCATTTGGTCCATCACTTAAGGCCTTGGCTGGATTGGGATGCGTTTCCATAAATATGCCTGAAATGCCTGCAGCAATAGCTGCACGTGCAAGCACTGGTACAAATTCACGTTGCCCACCTGAGACATTCCCCTGCCCCCCTGGCAGTTGCACTGAGTGTGTTGCATCATACACCACAGGGCAACCAGTTTCCCTCATAACCGCTAATGAGCGCATATCAGACACCAGATTGTTATAACCAAAGCTGGCACCTCTTTCGCATGCCATTACTTGCTGGTTCCCCGTTGATTTGGCTTTCTCCATCACCTGTTTCATATCCCAAGGTGCTAAGAACTGCCCCTTTTTAATATTAACTGGCAACCCTTGCTCACATACGCGTACGATGAAGTTTGTCTGACGACATAAAAAAGCCGGTGTTTGCAATACATCGACAACACTTGCAACCTCAGCTAATGGTGTATCTTCATGCGCATCCGTTAATATCGGAACATTAATTTCCTTTTTTACTTTTTCTAAAATCGCAAGCCCTTTGTCAATTCCTGGTCCTCTAAAGCTATTAATCGATGAGCGATTCGCTTTATCAAAAGAAGATTTATAAATAAACGAAATACCTAACTCATCGGTTAACTCTTTTAAATAACCTGCTGTGTCCATTGCTAAAGCCTCTGATTCAATAACACAAGGTCCCGCAATTAAAAAAAATGGCTTATCAGTCCCCACTTCAAAGTCTAATAATTTCATCATATGATCCAATTTAGCTATAACTTGAAGTAGTTTAATGCGCACTAGCATAAATAGGAAGAGCTTTCTTGAATGAGGGCTTGACTTAGCACTTAAAAATTCAGACACTCATGGGCAGTTTAAATCATACTGTACACAATTATGCTATTTGTTTTAATGCTTATCATTGGCTACTTATTTGGCTCAATTAATAGTGCCATTATCACCTGTAAATTCATGGGTTTACCTTCACCACGCAGTATTGGCTCCGGTAATCCAGGAGCGACCAATGTCTTGCGTCTTGGGGGCAAAAAGGCCGCAGCAATCACGCTGTTGGGTGACGCACTAAAAGGCTTAATTCCCGTACTCATTGCACATGCTTTACATTTAAGCGCAACTGAGATTGGTTATGTCGCACTTGCCGCGATCCTTGGTCATATATTTCCTGTGTTCTTTGGCTTTAAAGGTGGTAAAGGTGTAGCAACCTTAATCGGTGTCATTCTTGGATTTTATTGGTTGATTGGCATGATCTTTCTTGCCGCCTGGCTCATATGCGCTTTAATTACCAAATACTCTTCATTGTCTGCATTAATTGCGACGATTGTTTCTGCTCTTTGTGTGATTTTTATCTTTAGTTTTAACACTGCACTGCCGTTTATCATTATCGCTATTATTGTGATTGTGCGTCATCACGAGAATATCAAACGTCTTATCAATGGTAGCGAAAGCAAAATAGGTCAAAAGAAAAATGCCTGAATTACCTGAAGTTGAGACGGTTAAAAATGGTCTTAGTTTACATTGTTTAAAGCGCCAGATCATAACTGCTAATACTTATATTAATAAACTACGCTACCCATTGGATCCTAAACTTAGTGATAAAGTGACTAACCAATGCATTCATGATATCTCAAGGCGCGGCAAGCATTTGATTATCACTTTAGATGATTATGCGTTAATTATTCATCTTGGCATGTCAGGCGTGTTACAAATCGTTGACAGTAATACCTACCAGCATAAAAAACATGATCATATTGTTTTACAACTTGATGACGGTCAAACGATCTTTTATCATGATCCACGGCGCTTTGGTTATTGGGACATTACCAACAGTGATCCTTTGGCACATAAATACTTTTTAAACTACGGTCCTGAGCCATTAACACAACACTTTAATAGTCACTATTTGCAACGCGCACTTAAAGCACGTACACAAGCGGTTAAAAGTGTCATTATGGATAACAAAATTGTGGTTGGTGTTGGTAATATCTATGCTTGTGAAAGTTTATTTAAAGCAGGCATTTCACCATTGAAACCTGCCAATACTTTAACACAAAATGAGCTAAAAAAGCTTATCGATGCCATTAAATTCACTTTGTTGCAAGCGATTAAAGCCGGTGGCACTACGTTAAAAGACTACAAAAATGCCACAGGCAAACCTGGCTATTTTGCCCAATCTTTAGCAGTTTACGGGCAAAAAGACAAAACATGCCCAACCTGTTCAACAGCCATTGCCTCAGTTGTTATCAATCAACGCAACACCTTCTATTGCCCACAATGCCAACCATAGGGGAAAAGAATAATGATCAAAGCGACTAATTATCTAGAAGCATTAAAAGCCATTGAAAAAAAAGACTTCCCTTCTTATATCATCACCGGCAAAGAGCCTTATCAAAAAAATAAACTCATTGAAGAAATCAATGCCAAATATAAAGCACAAAACTTTGAGATCTTACGCACACAAATCATCAACCAACAATACGACTTTTTGCAAAGTAACTTTAATAGCTTTAGCTTGTTTGCTGAAGAACGTTTATTACAGCTAACGATCACTAAAGCGCCGGATAAAAAGGCACAAAAACTACTTGTTGACTGCCTTAACAACACCTCACAGAGTGATCGCTTCTTATTGATATTTGATGACCTAACAAGCGCACAACAAAAAACCAAATGGTTTCAATCAATTGTTCAACAAGCGCTATATATTCAAGTGTGGCCAGTTAGCATTCAAGAGTCGATTAGACTGATTAAACTTGAACTTAGCTCTCTAAATAAACCGATTACATTAACCGAAGATGCCTTGATGCTTTTAGCACAAAAAACCGAAGGCAATCTCTTTGCTGCCAATCAAATGATTAGCTTGCTGCAACATCAACCGCAAACGCATTTTGATGATAAGTCACTGTCTGAGTACCTATCTAATGCGATGAATTACGATGTGTTTGATCTAGCGCAAAGCCTTATTGAACAAAACATGGCTCGCTCACTGGTGATATTACAACACCTATTCAAAGAACGCATTGAAAATGCCATTATTCTTTGGGCAATTCTAAAAGAGCTACGCATTTGCTATAACCTAAGCACGCAAACGCCACAACAGCAACAACAAACTTTTATGCGCAATAATATCTGGAAAACACGGCAAGCCCCTTATGCGCGACTATCTAAGAAATTTAGCAAACAACATTATGCCAAGCTTTTTAATCAATGCTTCATGATTGATTTATTGATTAAAGGAATTGAACAAGGTGATGTAGAACAAGCGTTAACTGAGTTAGTTTGTCAATTACATTAAGAGCAAACTTGTGAATCACTATTAATATCAAGTCGAATTCTACCAATCATATTAATCACCACTTCTCGATCATAACGCCCCGCTCCTTGGTTATCAACGGTGGCGCAATAACGCAATGATGCGGCTGTTGAAGACAATCCACTTGGTCTAAACTCGACTGTATCACCATTTGTACTTGATATATATTCTCCTGCTGCAGGTGCCTCAATCGTTGTAATAATGCGATCAACATCAGTGGACACACCATCTGAGCTTGTAAATAGAATCAAGCGATTATCCCCCCAATTACTCTCTGGTACCGTTGTACAAGTCTCACCATCAGCACTAGGGCATAGAAAAACCGATGTTGCCTCTGACATCGCTGTGATTCGGCCTAGCTCTAATGCCGCTTTGACTTTATCTAAATAAATTTCTGAATTAGCACGCCCAAAGGTGCCGATCATCATAGGTACGGCAACCGCAATAACAATCGCCATCACAACGATAACAACCATCCCTTCAATCAAGCTAAAGCCTAAACTTCGAACACACTTCTTATTTTTGTCCTTTTTGCCCTTTTTGCTATTTTTGCTATTTTTTTTCATCTTCATATTGCAATTGACTCCATATTCCCTATAATGTGCCCTGTCTTAGGGTCGTTAGCTCAGTTGGTAGAGCAGTTGGCTTTTAACCAATTGGTCGCAGGTTCGAATCCTGCACGACCCACCATTTTCATGATCATCATAATATCTTATATCCCAAGTCATTATAGTAATAAAACAAGTTTTGGGGAATATTTAGATATTCGTGTAAGCTAACTGCCTTTAGTATCTCCGTAAAAATTTTCATGACTTCCCAGTTTCAATAATGTGAGTGTTATTTTTTATAATACCCCAAAAAATTTAAACAGTGCCAATTGCTGGGTAGATCATTTCAAGCTTGATAATTACGCGTGATAGCATAAGGGATCACTAACGCTATTATAATTCCAGTGAGTAGCAGTAAATCAAAGTTTACTGCTGACATCGTGACATCTGATGTCGGAATAAAACCAACACTAATCGCAATAACACAGCCAACAAAGCCCAAGACAGCCATTGAAATGGTGCCCTTGACACCCCCGAAAATAATATATTGCCCAGGTTTTGGTTGGTTTTGGCGACGTAATTTAATCGCTGCGGCAAACATACCAATATAGGCTAGCACAGCAAGTTGTGCAGTTAATGCACTTAAAAACCAATAGGCTGAATTAACACTTGGCATCAACACATAGCTTAAACAAAACAAAGAAAAGATAATACCTTGCAAAATAAGTACTTTACTCGGTGCTTCATATTTATTGGTTTGCGCCAATTTTTTACTAATGAGTCCATCCTCAGCAGCCACCGTAAAAGCGCGTGATAATCCCATAATCCAAGCAGCCACCGTGGTAAACGCGCCAAGCACCAAGGTTAATGCAATAACATCTGACATCCACGGCATATTAAATTGCGTAAAGAAATAATGAAATGATGCCATAAGCCCTGTCACAATATCCACCTGCCCACCTGTGCTACTATTCACCGTAAAGATCGCAATATTGGATAATATCAGTGACAATAAAATAACAATACTGGAAATCAATAATGCTTTAGGGAAGTTCTTCTTGGGGTTTTTGACATTTCCGGCATGAATAGAGCTCATCTCTAAACCAAATAAGCTAAACATCACCGTCAAAAACAATCCCCAACTGCCGATATTCGCAAAGCTTGGCAATACATCTGAGACTGTTTGCGGCTTTAAGATAGGCTGCCCTGCCATAACCCAAAATAATGCCAAGCCAATAATCAACAACATCGGCATTAATGTACCAACGATTGCACCAATAACACTTAAGGTACTTGACGTTTTGATTCCAAATAAATTAATAATCGTTGCTAGCCAGAACATGCACAAGCTCATACTGATCATATACCACGGACTCATGACAAGCTCATTAGGATTTAGACCAAACCATGGTGCGATAATATAGGCAATAATCCCTGCAAAAAAGCCACATATTGAGGGAAACCACACAAGATTATAGACCCATTGCAGCCATAAAATCACAAATCCCGTTTTGGCACCAAAGGCCTCTTTCGTCCACAGATAGATACCACCGTTTTTGGAATAGCCCGTTGCCATCTCTGCTGTTAATAAAGCACAAGGGATTAAAAATACAATCGCTGCCAAAATGTAGAAACTCACCACAACCCAGCCGGCTTGTGCGGTAATGGATATATTACGTAAACTATCAACAGCAATAATATTAATCATCACCAAACGCAACAGCGTCAGCGATTTTGAGGATGAAATCTGCATATTTTCACTATAATTTTATCTAAAACGTCAAAATTATAACGACAACCAACGCAATTGAATAGCGCTTTATTTCACTGGAGTTACGCAAATGTTGAATTAAAAATTAACGCGTGCTTTAAAAGCGTGTGTCAATGTCTGTTGATCAAGATACTCAAGCTCACCACCAAAGGGTACACCAAAGCCAATACGCGAGATCGTGCAGGCATGACCTTTTAACATATCTGAAATAAAGTGTGCGGTTGTTTCACCCTCAACAGATGGACTTAACGCCATCACAATTTCACTGACCTCAAGACTTGCTACAAGTAATTTAAGTCTAGGTAGCTTAAGCTCATTAGGACCTATACCATCCAAAGGTGATATCCTACCGTGCAAAATAAAATACTTACCACCATACACACCTGCTGATTCAATCGCCATCATATCGAGCATATTTTCAACAATGCACAGCTGTGCATTATCACGTCTGACACTACTACAGATATGACACAAATCATCCTCACATAGCATATTACATTGCTGACAATGTTTTATCGCATCAAGCGCGTTCTCAATCGCCTGAGCTAACTCATGTGCGGCTTGTTGTTTTTTATCTAACAACTGAATTGCCATGCGTTGTGCGGTTTTTTTACCGACACCAGGCAATATCTTCAGTGACTCAATCAAGCCTTCGATTTTGGGTGAAAATAGTTTTTGCATAGTACGTTTTAGAGCTAATGTCTAAGGCATTAAAATGGGAATTTAAACCCAGGTGGTAAATTCAAGCCTTGCGTCATGTCTGACATTGAGCTTTTATTATTCTCCTCAACACGACGAACCGCATCATTCACCGCAGCGGCTAATAAGTCTTCTAGGACTTCTTTATCTTCTGACAATAAGCTTGGATCAATTTCAACGCGCTTGACATCATGCTTACCTGTCATTGTGACCTTAACAAGACCAGCACCAGATTCACCGACGACTTCTAGCTTTTCCTGTTCTTCTTGCATTTTTTTCATTTGATCTTGCATTTTCTGCGCTTGCTGCATGAGCTTACTCATATTCATACTCATTGGTGTGATTATCCCTTGTTTTGATTATTTAAAAATTACCAGTCGCTAGCTTAAAATTTTACCCCTAAGATTTCAACTGCTATTTGTTGCTTGTTACTATTTTTGATGATGCTTTGACTATCTTTTACAGAAGAAGTTTTTTAGAATGATCATCGTTAGAATCGTTAAAACACTGCACTGGAGACTTAGGATGAAGAATTACAAACATATTTTACTGGCAACTGACTTACATGCTGACAACAAACCTGTGATTGAACAAGCTGTTGCCTTAGCCAAACGTAATGATGCCAAACTAAGTGTTGTTAATGTTTTACCACATATTCCTTATTATATGGCATCTGGTGTGCCTTCGATTTCTGATTTGGAAGATTACCTAGAAGAAGAAAACCTCAAGCACTTGAAAGCACTTGAAGCACAAATTGATCTTGAGGCAGACTTTCATTTATTACACGGCTCACCTAAACGTAAAATCGTTAAACTCGCCGAAGAGCTTAATTGTGATATCGTTGTTATCGGTAGTCATGGTCGTTATGGTGTTGAGCGTTTTATTGGTTCAACAGCCAATGGTGTGTTACAACGCGCGCATTGTGATGTACTTGTTATTCGTATTGGGCAGCCAAAATAATTTCTCTTATTTCTCTTTTTTATGCTAAAACTTCCTCCTTTAAGCCTTTATATTCATTTCCCTTGGTGTGTTAGAAAGTGCCCTTATTGTGACTTTAACTCACATCACTTAAAGGGCGATATTCCAGCGCAAGCTTATTTGGATACGTTATTATTAGATTTGCAAAGTCATGCACACGATTTACAAGGTCGGCAATTTGACAGCATCTTTTTAGGTGGTGGGACACCTTCGTTATTTCCAAGTAATGAGCTATCAAAACTTTTTGAGCATTTATCTAAGCATCAACTTATTGCTGATCATGCTGAGATCACCATTGAGGCGAATCCTGGCACCATTGAGCACGGTAAATTCAGTGACTATAAAGCCATGGGCATCAATCGCATTTCTCTTGGCGTGCAAAGTCTGCAAAATGACAAATTGAAGACACTTGGTCGTATTCACAATGCACAAAATGTCTATAACGCTGTCAATGAATTAACTCATGCCGGATTTGATAATTTCAATATCGATTTAATGCATGGCTTACCTGATCAAAGTGTTGATGATGCACTGTTTGATTTACGCGAAGCGCTCGCATTAAACCCGACCCACTTATCTTGGTATCAATTAACATTAGAACCCAATACCGCCTTTGCCGTCAAACCACCAAAGCTTCCAGATGAAGATTTATTATTCACCATCGAGCAACAAGGCAAGGCATTGATTCAAGCATCTGGATTTACACAATACGAAACTTCTGCCTATTGTAAAGATAGTGAATATCAAGCCAAACATAACCTAAACTATTGGCAGTTTGGTGATTATATTGGGATCGGCGCCGGCGCCCATGGCAAGATTACTTTACCCGAAACTGGCACTATCAGACGCCATTGGAAACGCAAAAACCCCAAGATTTATATGCAGGAGTTACAGTTCCCTTATGGTGCCAGTGATATTGCCACTGACGAGCGCCCTTATGAATTTATGCTAAATGCACTACGTTTACAACGTGGTTTTTCGATTAGCCAATTTGAGCAGGCTACAGGGCTTAGTATTGATGCCATTGCTTCACAACTTAACGAGGCAATCGCTCGTGAGTTACTAACAAAGAAATCACAACACCTTATACCCACTGAGCTAGGCCAACGCTTTTTAAATGACCTTTTGCATATCTTTCTGCCTTAAAATTTGCTAAAGGAAACGTCAAAAACAGACTGATCACTTCATATACACAATGATTTTTTACCAACATTTAACGTTGCTGCGCTAGACATAGTTATAATTATTTATTATGATTTGAGCACTCCTCAGATTGTGCTTTGCTACACAGCATTACCCCATGTGAAGTGATAGCAAAAGTAGCTGGTAACTCGACCCCCATTTGAGTATCAACAAGGAATATAACAGCAGGGATAATCTGAGGAGCTTAAATTATTTGGTTTCCTAAATTTAATATGCAATAAAGCTTTTTTAATTTTGACGGCGACGACAATATTCCGACCCACTTTGATTGTATAAGCGTTGGCTGAGCGTGAGTCGAAGCCTTTATCTATGTGTGATTTTCCCAAGCTACCCTTCGACTTACGCTCAGTGCATCGCTTCGACTTATGCCGAGGGGACGATGGTTCCATATCAGTCTTAGCCATTTTTACTTAGCGGTAACATCACTCGTTATAGGCTGTTTTCCCGACATACATTTTGCTGAGTTAGCACGTTCAATTGGTGTCTCAAAAGAAACACGTACCACTTTAAATCCATGCTCTTTTAATAATGGTTTAACTTCCTTCAACATATCTTGAATCGGTGTTTTTTGGGTCTCGATATCCAGAATTATCTCGCCGATTTTATGATTGATGGTGACATTATAAGCATGCAACTCACTAGCGATCATCTGATTGGCAAACAATGCTTTGCCCAATCCAGCATAGTCTTTATGTGATACATTATCCCCTTGCTGCGAGGTAAATAGTATATTTACTTGCTCTTTGCCTGAGCATGCCAGTGCTACATTAACTGATAACAATAAACCCATAGTGAGTAAAACTTTCTTCATCTTCCTGTCCTTTATTTTAGTTAAAATAACGCAGGCTATTATGTCAAAGTCAGTTTAAGTCCGCTATACTAATTGCCATACTTTTGACTACTATATACAAATCATGCGACAAATATTCTTAGATACTGAAACCACAGGCTTTGACTTTAAATCTGGTCATCGAATCATTGAGTTTGGCGCCGTTGAAATGATCAATCGCAAATTAACGGGTAACAACCTACACTTTTACTTCAAACCAGATATTGAAGTTGAAGCGGGTGCTTTGCAAGTCCACGGTTTAAGCAATGATTTTTTGGCTGACAAGCCCCTTTTTAGTGACAAAATTGATGACATCATGGCATACCTTGGTCAGTCTGAGTTGATTATTCATAATGCCGGATTTGACGTCCCCTTTTTAAATTGGGAATTGCAATTATTATCCCCTAATAAATGGGGAGAGCTTGAGCAGCATTGTAATATCATCGACAGCCTAATCATGGCTCGTGAAAAGCACCCAGGACAGAAAAATTCACTCGATGCCCTATGCTCACGTTACGGTGTCAATAACAAACATCGCACACTGCATGGCGCGTTATTGGATGCTGAGATTCTTGCAGATGTTTACTTAATGATGACTGGTGGACAGCTAGATTTGTTTAGCCTTATGACACCCGCTACTGAAGATGACAGCAACGCGCATACATCGATAAATAAGCATACATCAACCTCCGCCAACAAGGCGATTAAATTGATTGATTTACTAGCTCTAAATCCACAAAGTAATGCACATGATGATTATCTAGAGCTGCTAGATAAAAAATCAAAAGATCAAACATTATGGCGACGTTTATAATAAAGAAAAACATGCCTAGACATAAAGTATGTAACTCCACTTATTCAACATTACCTACCTTAAGCACGTTTCATATTGAACTTTAGAATAATATTGGCTATGTTTATACGAGACACTTATTAGACTACCCATCGTAAAGCATTTTGTGATAGGTATAGTAATACCACTAAGGATAGCTTATGCCAAGGTTTGTGCACTTTTTCAAAGAAAAGCTGATGCGTTTTAATATCCCTTTATTTTTGGCTATTTTGTTAGTTTTAAATGGTATATTCGCTATTTTAATCGGCGTATTTCCTTTTATTGAAGCCGCTATTCATGATGAAGGCGTCCAATTCGTTAACCATATTATCGCAGGACAAGGCTTTAAAGAGTTTAATACGGTGATCTCCTGCTTTATTGGTTACTTAATGCTACTAATTGGTCGCGGGATTTATCGACGCTTGCGTTTTTTCTGGATATTAGCACTACTAATGCTTATAACCCTTTTCTTGACCAATATCTTTGTTTATTACCGCTCAGGTTTTTTAACGTGGTTTTATTTTGTTGAGATCATAGTCCTTGCCATGAGTTGGAAAGTATTTAATGTGCGCTCGCAAACGATCAAGCTCAGTTATGCGCAGTTTATCGTTATTTTGTCATTTATTTTGGCATTTCTATACGGTGTTGTTGGCGCTTATCTGCTACGTGATCAATTCAACAGCATTAAAGATTGGCCAGATGCTATCTACTTTACTGTAGTCACTTATAGCACGGTTGGTTATGGTGACATTACACCCATTACCGATGAAGCGCGGCTTTTTGTCGTGTCGATGATTTTTATCGGATTAGGCGCATTTGCTGCTGTCTTGACCTTTATTGTTAGCGCTTTTATCGACCGCTTACAAAACTTATTTCAAACATTCAACAAAGGGAAAAAGCATATGAAAGATCATGTGATTATTTGCGGTTTAAATGATTTAACACACATTATTATCAGTGAGTTACAACAGCAAAATAAAAGCTTTCTCATTATCGATAGCGAACACAGTGAAACAGCCGATAGTGCTGAGCTTAAGTCACTCACACTTCATGGTAACGCCAATGACCCTGACATTCTCGATAAAGCGAGCATCACTGATGCCCATGCAGTAATCATCGCCTATGAAAAAGACGCTGATAATATCATCACTTTATTGAGTATTAATGAATTTCTAAATGACCATAAACCATCAAAGTCCGCTAAGATAACCATTCGCATCAATCAAAAGAACAATATTAACAAAGCGAAGTCTTTAGGAGCTGCTGACGTCATCTCACCTTTGGTAATGGCAGCCAATGCGATGCTTGATAGCAGTCTTTCTAAAAATTAAATCACAAAATAACTTAGGTAAAATCTTGACTTGATCAAAATTTTCACCTAAAATTTCGGGCGAATATGCCCAGTGCCTCTTCGCGTTAATTCGCGTACGCACTGGCTTTCTGCTTTCTCAGAAAGTCAACTCCAGAGTTCCCAAGATTTCCAGTCCTTAATTACTCCAAAATCATCTAAACTCAAATACTCATTTTTTGGGAAGTCTTTTTCTAATAGGTAACAAAATCTTTCTCCCCATTTTGAAGTTGGACATACAATATCCATTAGCTTTTTTATTAAGCAAAAATAGAAAAATGGCTTTGCATTGTCTAACAAACACCAAAAATTATCATTTTGCAAGGGGTGGGCTCTTTCTAAAATATTTATATTCCATAGTCGACCATGATGTGCTGAAACATTTCTAATATAATTGAGGCTTTTCACCCATTGCACAAATGATTTTTCATCTTGGACACCGTATCTACTTGCTATTATCTGCTGATCCTTAATTTTCATTCCTGCATACAATTTTGACATCATCCCAAAATCCCATACCTCTATAGCAACCCATATGGGTAACTTTTTATATTTCTTCAGATAATGATCCACAAATGGCAAGTTCTTAGAGCGCTGCAACATTATATTATATTTCTTGAGCCAAATTTGATGTGGCGTCTGCCCTTTATATTTACCTCTTTCTTCAACTTTTTTACTAAATTTACCATGTAGGCATTCTGGGATCTCGTGTGCATACAAATTTTTCTGCCCCAATAGATGTGCTATATCAACCCTTAATGCCATTTCTATTCGCTCTAAGGCATCTATTGCTAATATTCTCAACTTTTTGTCGAATACATAAAGGGAAATTACACTATCGAAAGAAGTCCCTTGCATAAAAAAATCTGAGCGTTGATCACTGCTAACATTGTGCTGATCATTTCCGATGCCTAATTTCCTTAATGGGTACCAATATCCACTTAAACGATAATAGCCTAATTTTTTTAGATAGCGCATCGCACGATCTTCATTATTAATAACTAAATTACGCTCTTTCAATATTTGTAATTGTTCTGTTATTGATTTCCATTGCTTTGCTTGATCATTTATCATGATTTAATAATTTTAACCTATCGATTATCAAACTATTTAAGCCATTCATCAAAACACTGTCAATATATTCTCCAGTACAAAGTACTGTTACAACTTTTAAACACCCGACTACTTGAGTTTACTTGTAAACCCCATATTTTATGGGGCATTACTCCATTTCTAAAGTATTCGCGTATCTTGAATATGTGGCAGTACTATAATAATCATCCTTAGAACCCATCTCTTATACAACTAAGTTAAAAGAAAATCTGTAAAATGGTTTGTGATGGGTATAAACTGCCATTTTATAAAAGCTTAATAAGTCACACAAACAATCTATATGAACGTTTATATTGCTACAAGTCACGATCCTTTTTATAACCTTGCCGTTGAAAACTGGCTTTTTCGCGAGATGTTGACGGACACCCCAATTTTATATCTTTGGCAGAATATGCCTTCTGTGATTATTGGACGCGCGCAAAATCCATGGCGTGAGTGTAATATTGATGCTTTGAGCAATGACAATATCCCAATTGTCCGCCGTCAAAGTGGTGGCGGCACGGTCTATCATGATCTTGGTAATCTCAACTATACCATCATGGCAAAATCGCAAGATTATGATAAAAAAGCAAATCTCGCATTGATTGTAAATACACTTAAAAGCTGCGGCATTAATGCCCATGCTTCCGAACGTAATGATATCTTAGTGACACATGAGGGGGTTGATTATAAAGTCTCAGGCAGCGCCTTTCGTGAGACAAAGGATAAATCCTTTCATCACGGGACACTCTTGATTAATGCCTACACCAGCAAACTATATCATTATTTACATCACAATATTGATACATCATTAAGCACAAAGGGTGTGCACTCTAAGCGTTCAAGCGTTATCAACTTAGCAGCAATCAATCCTGAGATTAGTGCCGCAAAGATACGCGATTGTTTTTTAAATCAGTTTAATCACCACATTACCTATATTCCTGAACATATGGAAAATAAGCAGGTAGTTGATGAAGAAAACACCCTGCGTACTTGGCAATGGCGCTTTGGCAAAACGCTACCCTTTAGCCGCAAGTTTATTTTTGAAGATAACCATATCACACTAGAGATTAAAAACGGGCGAGTGATTGCATTTGAAATTCATAGCGATAAATATCATAATCTTAAGACTTATTTCCAAATAACCAATCCAATCTATAGCAAACAAAGCTTTGACCTTACTCATAAGAAATCACTGAATTTTACGGCACAAGAACGGGGATTATTAACGCACTTTTATCAAAACATTGCCGATGTAACGGGAGGCTAACCATGACGCAATATCAAGGTAAAAACAGTGGTATTAGCTATTTTTTTGCCGGATTAACACTTATTTTCAAGAAAGGGATTAAGCGCTACACCATTGTGCCACTTATTATCAATACCATCATCTTTATTGCACTATGGTGGTTTAGCCTGCATGAGATTTCACTATTGATCAACTGGGTGGATGCGCACCTACCTAGCTGGCTCACATGGCTTAGTTGGTTGATTTATATTATTGCTATTTTGACATTATTGCTCTTTAGTGCTTATCTCTTTACTGCAATTGCTCTTATTATTGCGGCTCCTTTTTATAGTTTCCTTGCAGAAAAAGTACAAAAACAACTGACAGGGCAAGACGTTGGTAGTGAGCTCACACTTGCAAAACTGATGCTTATCGCCCCAAAATCTATCGCCCGCGAATTTAAAAAACTATTGTCTTTTCTACCGTGGGTTTTAATTATTCTGTTGTGTTACTTTATTCCTGTAGTTAACCTTTTTACCAGTGTTTTATGGTTTATATTATTATGTTGGTTCAACGTCGTACAATACGCCGATTACGCTTTTGATAATAATGAAATCAGCTTTCCGCAAATGAAAAAACAACTCTCCCAACAAAAGTCTCTAAGCCTAAATTTTGGCTTTATTACCACGGTTTTTTTGATGATTCCATTTTTTAATATCCTTGTTATTCCTGCTGCCATCGCAGGCACTACCAAGATGTATGTTGATCATTGGCATAACCATGATAAAGCAGTTATTTAAACATCAATATTCACAACATTAAGCGCATTGCTTTCAATAAAGTTGCGTCTTGGTTCAACATCATCACCCATGAGTGTCGAGAATAACTCATCAGCAGCAACAGCATCGGCAATGGTGACTTGTAACATACGGCGCTCAGCAGGATCCATTGTTGTTTCCCATAACTGTTCTGGATTCATTTCACCAAGACCTTTATAGCGTTGTACATTTTGCCCACGTTTCGCCTCAGAAATCAACCACTCCATCGCTTGCTCAAATGTATCAACAAATTCTTTTTTGCTACCACGCTCAACATAGGCGGCTTTGGTCAAAAGACCATTGAGTGCTGTGCCCAATTCAACAATACTTTGATAATCTTTGCTTTCAAAGAAGCTCAAATTAAAACTGTACTCAGTATTTACACCATGCAACAAGCGCGAAAGCTTAAGTTTAATCACTTTTTCATCTTCATGCTGTTCACTATCGATAGCAGCCGTATAAAATTCATAACCACCTGATAGCTCATTCACATGCTCAGCAAAGCCTTGCCACCAAGCATTAAGTGCCGACTCGTCGCTTACAACAGGATATGGCTCATAGCTAATGAATGCTTTAAGCGCATTCACTGGATAGCGGCGCGATAAGGTAGTAATTTTTGCATTGGTTTTTTGATATTGCTGATACAAATTCTCCAAACCAACACCTGAAATAGGTGGGATGTTGTCCCCTGGAAATAAAGACGCACCCTCAATCCCGATACTTCCTAAATATTGTGCTAAGGCGGCATCATCTTTAAGATAGGTTTCCTGTTTGCCGCGCTTAACTTTATACAATGGCGGTTGTGCAATATAGATATAACCACGCTCAATAAGCTCAGGCATTTGACGATAAAAGAAAGTCAGAAGTAACGTACGGATGTGTGAACCATCGACATCAGCATCCGTCATAATAACGATGCGATGATATCTTGTTTTATCCGGATCATATTCATCACGTCCAATACCACAACCCAAGGCTTTGATTAACGTCCCCACTTCTTGTGAGCTTAACATCTTATCAAATCGGGCTTTTTCAACATTTAAGATCTTACCTTTTAATGGCAAAATAGCCTGTGTTCTGCGATCGCGTGCCTGCTTTGCTGAACCACCCGCAGAGTCCCCCTCCACGATATATAGTTCAGATAATGCCGGATCTTTTTCCTGACAATCAGCAAGCTTACCTGGTAAACCGGCAATATCCAAAGCACCTTTTCTGCGGGTCATTTCACGTGCTTTTCTTGCCGCCTCTCTAGCGCGTGCTGAATCAATAATCTTATTGGAAATCAACTTGGCTTCATTCGGGTTTTCAAGTAAGAATTCTTGCAACTTTTCATTCACTAACGCTTCAACTGCCGTTTTCACTTCAGAAGAAACCAGTTTATCCTTAGTTTGTGATGAGAATTTAGGATCGGGTACTTTGACAGATAATACAGCGGTTAATCCTTCACGCGCATCATCACCTGACGTGCTAATCTTAAGCTTCTTATTTAAGCCTTCTGATTCAATATAACCATTAATTGTACGTGTTAATGCCGCTCTAAAGCCTGATAAATGTGTGCCACCATCACGTTGTGGAATATTGTTCGTAAAGCAATAGACGCTTTCTTGATACGACTCATTCCATTGCATCGCAAGCTCAACCACAACATCATTGCGCTCACCTTGGATACTAATAATGTTTTGATTTAATGGCGTTTTGCTCTTATTTAAATGCTCAACAAACGCCTTAATACCCCCTTCATATTGGAAAGTCACATTTTGATCATTAATCTTATCAATCAGTTGAACTTTAACACCTGAGTTTAAAAATGATAACTCACGAATACGCTTTGCTAATGTGTCATAATTAAACTCAACAATTGAAAATGTTTGTGGTGATGGCTTAAAGCGAATCATTGTCCCTTGCTTTGTTGTATCTCCTATTTCTTTTAGTGGTGCCAACGGCTCACCATGAGCATAATATTGCTCGTATTCTTTGCCATTTTTCCAAACACGTAGCTCCAAACTTTCAGACAACGCATTAACAACGGATACACCAACCCCGTGCAAGCCACCTGATACTTTATAAGAGTTATCATCAAATTTACCGCCTGCGTGCAGTACTGTCATAATGACCTCTGCTGCTGAGCGCCCTTCTTCAGGATGTATATCCACAGGAATTCCACGACCATTATCACTGACTGACACCGAACCGTCAGTATGCATAGTCACAATAATATCATCACAATATCCCGCTAACGCCTCATCGATTGAGTTATCAACCACCTCAAATACCATATGATGAAGACCTGAACCATCATCCGTATCCCCAATATACATGCCTGGGCGTTTACGTACCGCCTCAAGCCCTTTTAATACTTTAATATTTGACGAATCATAAGCTTTAACGTCGGACATTCAGTCACTCCATTTTCATTCAAAACAAATCACCGTAGAGTATACCAAAATTTAGCGCTAAAGCCTTTAATTTATTGCCTGTCAAATACAAATGAAATTCAAAAGAGAAACTTGCGTCGTTTATCACATAAACTATCAATGACAAGGGTAACGCAGCCGAGTAAACACTCTCCAAAAAAACAAAAAAGCCGCAAAATATGCGGCTTAGCAATAATGCAAAAATAAGTTGAGCTTCAATTATACCCCTCACCCGTGCAGCTTAAGCTGCACGACCTCTCCCACAAGGGGAGAGGTATTAGCTGACGCAACCTATTATTGATTCATTACTTAAAGTGTAATCGTAGTTAGTGAATAATTAGGAAATTATTCAGCGATAACGACCAATTTGATATCAGCATCAACATCTGAGTGTAAATGAACTGATAACTCATATTCACCCAATGAACGGATGATACCTTCTGGCATACGTACGTGACGTTTTTCAACCTCAACACCCGCTACCGCGATAACATCAGCAACTTCTTTCGTACCAACAGAACCAAATAGTTTACCACCATCACCAGCAGCTGCTTTGATTGTGAATACTTGACCTGAGATTTTCTCAGCTTTTGCTTTAGCCGTTGTTAAACGCTCAGCTTCTAATTTTTGTAATTCTGCTTTTTGCTTTTCAAAAGCAGCAATGTTTGCTTCAGTTGCTTGAACTGCTTTGCCATAAGGCACTAAGTAGTTACGCGCATAACCTGACTTCACATTTACAACACTACCTAGCGTACCTAGGTTTTCTACTTTTTCTTTTAAAATAACTTGCATTGTCAAAGACCTCTAAACTTAAAGACTAGTTAAAGTGACGATCACAGTAAGGGATCAACGCTAAAAATCTTGCTCTTTTGATTGCATTAGCAAGTTGACGTTGATATTTAGTCGATGTACCTGTGATTCGACTTGGAACGATTTTGCCAGTTTCAGTGACATAACCTTTCAATGTATTTAAATCTTTGTAGTCGATCTCTTTAACGCCTTCAACGGTAAAACGACATACTTTACGACGACGATTTGGACGCATTTTTCCTCTCCTTACTCAGCCGCTTGGCTTGTTTCTTTAACTTCTTTTTTCTCATCTTTTGCCATCATGATTGATGGTTCAGTGATTGCTTCATTTTGGTTAAGTACTAAACGACGTAAAATCGCATCATTATATCTGAATGATTCATTTAACTCGTTCAACGCTTCAGTATCACACTCAATATTCATCAAAATGTAATGCGCCTTGTGAAGCTTAGCGATTGGATAAGCAAGTTGACGACGTCCCCAGTCTTCCAAGCGGTGAATTTTTCCGCCTCTAGACTCAACGATTTCACGGTATTTTTGTAACATGTTTGGCAACTGATCGCTTTGATCAGGGTGCACCATGAACACGATTTCATAATGTTTCATAATTTTACTCCTTTCGGTTTATCGTATCTACTCTCGATAAGCTATTGCGCGCCTAATTTAAGGGCAACAGCAAAGAGCCGCGCTATTGTCACAGATAGCAGCTTAAAACTCAAGCACTATTATGTGACACAAACAAAAAAGGCTCCCAATTGGAAGCCTTTTCAAATCTCTGGTGGGTGCTGAGGGGTTCGAACCCCCGACCCTCGCCTTGTAAGGGCGATGCTCTCCCAGCTGAGCTAAGCACCCGAGAACGAGATGAGATTATAGGGTTAAAAAATTCAAAGTCAACGCCTAAAATCAATATTTTTTATTTTTGTTAATCTTTTTAATATTCCTGTTCAGCACGGATTTCTACTTTGTTTATTTTGCCATCAGCAATCTCACGCAAAGCAACAACGGTTGTCTTATCATTATCCCAGTCGACACGTGGCTCTTGTCCACTTAGACTCAAGAAACGCGCTCTTTTTGAGGCCAAAACAATTAATTCAAAGCGACTATCAATTTTCTCTAAACAGTCTTCTACTGTTACACGTGCCATACATATTCTCCAAAGTTCAAAAGCCGTCCAATTCTATAGAACTTTTCTGATTTTGCCAAGAAATGCTTAAGCATAAATTAATAGCACCATCCTTGAGAAGAATTAATAACCATCGATGGCAGCTTAAGCTGAGCGAGTTAGAGATAATTGAAGCTCAGCTTATTTTTTGCGTTATTACTTAAGGTAATGGCATTAGCATGTGAAGTACTTTTGAGCGCCTAGCTTAAACTACACAATTAGCTTGCAAACTGCTTAGCAACGAAGTCCCAATTAATAATACTCCAGAACTCTTCAACATATTTTGGACGCGCATTACGATAATCAATATAGTAAGCATGCTCCCATACATCACAGGTTAAAAGTGGTGTGTGACCTTCGGTTAATGGACATGCCGCATTACCAGTGCTTACTAGCTCAAGCTCACCTTGTTTAGTTTTCACAAGCCACGCCCAGCCAGAACCAAAAGTAGTTACAGCTGTTTTACTAAACGCTTCTTTAAAGGCATCAAAGCTGCCAAACTTTTTCTCAATTGCTTGCAATAACGCGCCTTCGGGTTTTGCTTTAGCATTCGGTGTTAGGCAGTTCCAATAAAACGTGTGATTCCAGATTTGTGCTGCATTATTAAACACTCCACCTTTTGAGGTCAAAATGACGTCTTCTAATGATTTACCGGCAAAAGATTTAAATTCATCTGTTTTTAATAAGTTATTTAAGTTAGTGACATACGCCTGATGATGCTTGCCATAATGGTATTCAATCGTCTCTTCAGAGATCACGGGTGCTAAGGCATTTTTAGGGTATGGTAACTGTGGTAATTCAAACATTTCTTGCTCCTTGTTGGTTGACCAAAATTTAGAAATTGATATATGATGTCCGCGCAATATAATACTAATCCTGTATCTTTTCAAGTTAAGACAATAATAAGGAAACAATAATGCATACAAACCATAATTTTGATGAAGAAAAAGTAATCGAAACAATAAAATCACAAATTGCTGATAACAGCATCCTACTTTACATGAAAGGCACTCCTAAAATGCCACAATGCGGCTTCTCAGCACATACGGTTGCTGCCATTCAAGCCTGTGGCAAGCCTTTTGCTTTTGTTAACATTTTGGAGAATCCTGAGATTCGTGCCACCTTACCTAAATACGCCAACTGGCCAACTTTCCCACAACTGTATGTCAATGGTGAATTAATTGGCGGCTGCGATATTGTGCTTGAACTACATGAAAATGGTGAGTTACAGGAAATCATTAATCAAGCTAATTAATAATGCACACATAAGTTGAGTTTCAATTCCCCCTCACCCGCACAGCTTAAGCTGCACGACCTCTCCCACAAGGGGAGAGGTATTAGTTGGCGCAACTGATTCTTGATTCATTACTAAATAGTTTGACAGCACATTTTGTTAGCATTAGCATAACATCCTGTCATTACACTGTCGCTGATTTAAAAACAACTTGCGGGCGACATAAAACAACACCGCTAAAGCGTTTCTATAGACTTTTCCTCTAGAAGCCTTTTAGCTTGTACACAACAAACATAAAAGGAAAAATATCATGGCAAATGATTTTTTATTTACCTCTGAGTCTGTTTCTGAAGGACACCCAGATAAGATTGCCGATCAAATTTCTGATGCAGTTTTAGATGCTATTTTAATTCAAGATAAAAACGCACGAGTTGCTTGTGAGACCCTAGTCAAAACAGGCATGGCACTTGTTGCCGGCGAGATTACCACCTCAGCGTGGGTTGATATTGAAGAAATCGTCAGAAATGTCGTAATTGATATTGGTTATGACAAAGATAACTTAGGTTTTGACGGCAACTGTTGCGCGGTAATCAACGCTATTGGTAAACAGTCCCCTGAAATTGCCCAAGGTGTTGATCGCTCCAACCCCTTAGATCAAGGCGCTGGAGACCAAGGTTTGATGTTTGGCTTTGCCACCAATGAAACCCCAACACTAATGCCCGCCGCCATTTATTACTCACATAAACTCATGCAGAGCCAAGCGTTTTTACGCAAAAATAAAACACTCTCATGGTTACGCCCTGACGCTAAATCACAAGTCACATTGCGTTATGTCGATGGTAAGCCTGTTGCCGTTGATACAGTAGTCATTTCGACTCAACACGCGCCTGAAATTCCACAAAAAGTAATTGAAGAAGCAGTAATTGAAGAAATCATTCTACCGGTTTTACCGAAAGAATGGATAACAGATAAAACCAAATACTTTGTTAATCCGACAGGTAAATTTGTTATTGGCGGGCCTGTTGGCGATTGCGGTTTAACGGGACGCAAGATTATCGTCGACACCTATGGCGGAGCAGCACATCACGGCGGTGGAGCATTCTCCGGCAAAGACCCATCCAAGGTTGATCGCTCTGCTGCCTACATGGGTAGATACATCGCTAAGAACATCGTTGCTAGTGGTCTAGCGGATAAATGTGAAATTCAAGTTTCTTATGCTATTGGTGTTGCTAACCCAACATCAATTATGGTTAACACCTTTGGCACAGGTAAATTGGATGATGATATTATTGAGAAGCTCGTTCTTGAACACTTTGATTTACGCCCTTATGCCATTACACATCAACTTGATTTACTGCGTCCGATTTATCAAAAAACAGCCGCCTATGGTCATTTTGGTCGCGAAGATGCTGATTTCACTTGGGAGAAAACAGATAAGGCAGCTGTTTTGGCACAAGCCTTGAGTTAAATCCATACCCCATCTACTTTACCGTATAAGCGCTGGCTGAGCTTAGTTAAAGCCTTTGCTAGATATTATTTGAAGAAGTCACCCACTTCAACGATTGCTCAGTGCATCGCTTCGACTGACGCTCAAGGTACGCTTGACAACGTTGGCTGAGCGTTAGTCGAAGCCTTTATTGTTTTACCACTCTCTTTAAAATTACTTTATCGCTCCCTTCGACTTCGCTCAGGGTACGATAGACAGGGAGCAGTGGATATTCTTTTCGTTAATATCCCTATTTTGTTTTTTTATTACTCATTTCAATTAGCTTATGTTTTAATCTCCATCAGGTTTGCGTGGGGGCGCAATGCATGGGTGTAAGATGAGCTAATCATTAACACTCATGCACCAGTTTCAATCACTGTTAGTGAATCTTTCTCCGTGTTGAATTAAAGCAAACATTTACCAAGAGAGAAGTTATTTTTTGCAAATTTTTATAAATCACGGCACAATAGACGCATTATTTTTTGATCATTTTAGAGCTTATGTCACAGAAAATTATTGTTGGCGTCTCCGGTGGTGTCGACTCATCCGTTGCCGCCTTATTACTCAAAGAGCAAGGTTTTAATGTCATCGGTGTTTTTATGAAAAACTGGGAAGAGGATGACAATGACAAGTTTTGCTCTGCAGAAGAAGATATCAAAGATGCGCAAAGTATTTGTCAAAGCATTGGCATTGAGTTTAATAAAATTAACTTCGCAGCAGAGTATTGGGATCACGTCTTTGAATATTTCCTAGAGGAATACAAAGCCGGACGCACGCCAAACCCTGATATTCTATGCAACAAAGAAATTAAATTTAAAGCCTTCTTAGACTATGCCAAACATCTGGGTGGTACGCATATTGCCACAGGGCACTACGCCAGAAAAAGAACACTGCCAAATGGCGAGCATCAATTGTTAAAAGGCTTAGATCACAACAAGGATCAGTCCTATTTTCTCTACACTTTAGGGCAGCAACAATTACATTATGCATTATTCCCAATCGGTGAACTTGAGAAACCAAAGGTTCGCGCGCTTGCTCAAGCACATGACCTTATCACACATAACAAAAAAGACAGCACGGGTATCTGCTTTATTGGTGAGCGTAAATTCAAGGCTTTTTTGAACCAATATTTACCTGCGCAACCAGGGGAGATTCATGATGAAAACGGTATTGTCATCGGCAAACATGATGGCTTGATGTATTACACTATCGGTCAACGTCAAGGTTTGGGCATTGGCGGGGTTAAAAATCGCCCCGAAATTCCATGGTTTGCCGCACAAAAAGACCTTGAAAATAATGTATTAATTGCCGTTCAAGGTCATAACCACCCATTACTATTAAGACAAAGCTTAACTGCGGTTAAATTACATTGGGTCAAAGGGCACCCGCCAGCTGATCGCTTTAGATGCACTGCCAAGGCACGCTATCGCCAAGCAGATCAAGCATGTCAGGTCATGGTAACTAAAGACCAAGTAGAAGTTATATTTGACCAACCACAACGCGCGATTACACCGGGGCAATCGATCGTATTTTATGATGGTGAAGTTTGTTTAGGTGGCGGTGTTATTCAATAACAACAACCTGCTATACAATAATGAACATAGGGTTTTATTATTACTCTTCATCATTTTCAACAACCCAATTCTCAGGCGGCATCAGGTAAATCACACGCCAACCTGCTTCAGGAGCATATTGACTATCAGGGGATACTACATGAATTTGTGATTTTTTGTTGATATAAAACAGTGGAATCGCCTGTTGATTGAGAGACAAAAACTGCTCCCAACTAAACTCATTACTAATGGTTGTCGTTTTGACTTGCCCACCTTGCTTGATGATACTTCTTAATGTTTGATATGACAGGTCTTTACTAAACAAACGCTTGGCATACTTTTTAGTAAGATACGTTAACTTAGAGTTCGCTTTATTCTGAGCTGTTGGTAAGACAAATACAGAAGCACGCCCATCAAACTCGCGATAATACTTCACAGCTGCCAATGTATTCATTTGCTCACTGGAAGAACAGCCGAGCATTCGCCCAATGCCTACCAGATTCAAATGCCAATCGGCATGCTCTGATACCGAACTGCCATAATAACAGGTCAAACCCTGCAAACGGCACGCCTGAACACTACGCCAACTGGTATCAGCAAGCACAACATGCACATCATTATTGTGAAGCTCCTTAGCAATGTTTCTGGCTAAAGTGTTACCACCAATGACTAAAAATCCGCGTGGCTCAGGAGCCGATGCATGTAATACTTTTGCCAAAAATGGTGCAGTGAGACTCTGAATAATCACCGTGCCTAAAATAATCATAAAGACAATAAGAACGAGTAATTCACCTTCTTGCGGCAAACCCAAGTTCTCAATGACTTTTATGGAAAACAACGCAGCTACGGCAGCGGCAACGATCCCGCGGGGTGCGATCCACCCTACCATCACACGCTCACGCCAATTAAGCTCACTGCCCAAAGTTGAGAAGCCTGCAGCAATTGGTCTGACGATCAATTGCAGTATCAGCACCAATACAATGGCCTTCCACCATACGGCTTCTAAGTACTCAAAACTAACATTCGCACCTAAAATAATAAATAAACTTGATATTAAGATCAGGCTTAAAGACTCTTTAAAATCAAGAATTTCCTCAATATGCGCATTAGGCATATTACCGACAATAATGCCCATAATGGTGACAATTAAAAGCCCGCCACCTTCAACAACATGCTCAGCAATTACAAAGCTAGTAATCACAAATGACAGGACAAACATGTTATTTAAATAGCTTGGCACCCACTGCTTTTTAAGTACCGTACCCAATAAAAACCCAGCAACCAATCCACCAATTCCACCGACGATAAACACCAATAAAATATGTACGGTGATATGCCAAAAAGCATTATATTGCGAAGCAGTGATCGTGGTAAAGACAATCACAGCCAACAACGCACCAATTGGATCGACTAACATTCCTTCCCAACGAATGATGTTAGCAAGCTTCTCCGTTGGGCGCACACTACGCAAAATCGGCACAACAACAGTAGGTCCACTGACTGAAGAGATCGCGCCAATAAGCGCTGCAACTTTCCAAGAAATATCAAAGATATAATGCACTAGAAAGGCCGTTAAAACCGCGGTAATTAAAAGCCCAATAGTGACAATATTTCTAACGGTTCCACCCAAACCTTTGATCTCTCTGAATTTCAAGCTCATACAGCCTTCAAAAAGGATGATTGCCACACAAATTGAAACAATCGGATAGAGCATACCATTAAATACAAGTTCAGGATTTAAAAATTGATAATGATTCCCAAGAACTAATTGACTTACAGGTCCTAATAAAATCCCGACAATCAATAAAAATAAAATTGCCGGCAGACGCAGACGCCACGCCAACCATTGACAAGCGAATCCCAATAATAAAATAACCATTAACACAATAGGGATATAGGTTGCTGAGGCAAAAAAATTACTAACTTCCACGTAGGTCGTCTTCCTTGTTGATTTAATTCTAAATAATTGTAGCAAACAACTTGATAAGCGAAAGTGTTTTTTCACTGTCTTTGTTTATAAGATTTTATTGGCGCTAAACGCTATAAAATCTTACCTGATCTCGCTATAATATGCCTACTTTTGATCTATTAATAAGACAAATGCTTATCTACCCAAACATTGACCCAGTTGCTTTATCACTTGGTCCGATAAAAGTGCACTGGTATGGCATCATGTATTTAGTCGGCTTCGCTGGTGCGTGGTTTCTATCAACGCTTCGCTGCAAGAAATGCTACAGCCCAATTACCAAAGCACAAGTTTCTGATATGATTTTTTACGCAGCCCTAGGGGTGATCCTTGGCGGGCGTACTGGCTATATGCTGTTTTATGATTTTAATAACTTCATTCATGCACCTTGGATTATCTTCAAAGTTTGGGATGGCGGTATGGCATTTCATGGTGGCTTAATCGGTGTAATTCTTGCTATTTCATTATTTTGCCGCAAGTATAAATGCAATGTTTTTGATATCTTAGACTTTATCGCGCCGATGGTACCGATTGGTTTGGGTGCGGGACGCTTGGGTAACTTTATCAATGGTGAGTTATGGGGACGTGTTACTGACTCATCGATTGGCATGGTGTTTCCTAATGGTGGGCCGCTGCCACGTTACCCTTCACAACTTTTAGAGTTTGCGCTTGAGGGCGTTATATTATTCTTGATCTTGTGGTTTATCTCCAGAAAACAACGTCCACGCTTATTTGTTTCTGCAAACTTCTTATTATGGTATGGTTTATTTAGATTTATCGCTGAGTTTTTCCGCCAACCGGATCCACAAATGGGCTACATGCTTTTTAACTGGATGACCATGGGACAACTGCTTTCGACACCAATGGTTGTTGTAGGCTTGATTATTTTGTTATATATCACTACACAGAGAACGCAAAAAACACAAGAAGCAGAAGAAAAGACGAAGGATAACAATGCAGCAATACCTTAATTTCTTGCGCCACATCAAGGAACATGGCGTCACCAAGGCTGACCGCACCGGCACTGGCACACAAAGTGTCTTTGGCTATCAAATGCGTTTTGATTTAACAGAAGGCTTCCCATTAGTTACGACTAAGAAAATTCATATTAAAAGTGTCATTCATGAATTATTATGGTTCTTAAAGGGTGATACTAATAATAATTATCTAGCCGAACACGGGGTGCGTATCTGGAACGACTGGGCGCTTGAGGATGGTGATTTGGGCCCTATTTATGGCAAACAATGGCGCAGTTGGCAAACACCTGATGGTGAAGTGATTGATCAAATCGAAGAAGCCATCAACTTAATTAAAACTCGTCCTGATTCAAGACGAATCATCGTTAATAGTTGGAATCCTAGTGTTTTGCCCGATGAATCGATCTCACCACAAGACAATGTCAAAATGGGCAAAGCGGCATTACCCCCTTGTCACACGCTATTTCAATTTTATGTTGCTGATGGTAGGTTATCCTGCATGCTCACCCAACGCTCAGCCGATGCATTTTTAGGTGTGCCTTTTAATATCGCCTCTTATGCGCTGTTAACGCATATAGTCGCCAAAGAGTGTGATCTTGAGGTCGGTGAATTTATTTGGTCAGGAGGTGATTGTCATATTTATAGCAATCATCACGCGCAAATTGATGAACAGCTAACACGCACCCCACTGCCGTTGCCAACGTTACATATCAAACGTAAGGCTCCGACAGTTTTTGATTATCAATTCGATGACTTTGAGATCGTTAATTATCAATGTCACCCAGCCATTAAAGCACAGGTAGCTGTCTAATGAACGAACAAGAAAAACAAACCACCTCTCTTGATCGCAGTGCGATTAAAGTGCTATTACTTGAAGGTGTACACGCCCAAGCGCATAACGCTTTTATCAAAGCGGGCTATAGCAATATCACTTCACTGACGCACGCATTGGATGATGACGCCCTGATTGAAGCTTTACAAAATGTTAAGATCGTTGGCGTGCGTTCACGCACACAATTAACCGACAAAGTATTAAAGGCTTGTCCTCATTTAATTGCCATTGGTTGCTTTTGCATTGGCACCAATCAGGTGAATTTAACAACTGCCCAAAGCCTTGGCATCCCCGTTTTTAATGCGCCTTTTTCTAATACACGTAGTGTGGCTGAGCTTGTCATTGGTCAGATGATTTTGCTCTATCGCAATGTTGTTGACAAAAATATGCAGATGCATCGCCAAAATTGGATAAAATCGGCCAGTGGCGCACATGAAGTACGTGGCAAAACACTAGGTATTATTGGCTATGGTCATATAGGCTCTCAAGTCAGTGTGTTAGCGGAAAGCTTAGGTCTTAAGGTGTTTTTTCACGATATTGAAAATAAACTCCCCCTTGGCAATGCCACCGCCAGTGTTAACTTAGAGGTATTATTAAACAAATCAGATATTATTACTTTGCACGTGCCAGACACACCAGCTACTAAAAATATGATTACTGCCAAAGAGCTTATGCTCATGAAAAAAGGCAGTGTATTGATCAATGCCTCACGCGGTAGCGTTATTGATATCCAAGCCTTAGCACAAGCAATTAAAATCAAACATCTAAAAGGTGCGGCAATTGATGTTTTCCCAAAAGAACCATCAAGTAATGATGAAGTTTTTGAAAGCGCGCTTATAGGGCTTGATAATGTATTTTTAACACCACATATTGGTGGCAGTACCTTAGAAGCACAACAAAACATTGCCGTTGAAGTGGCTGATAAGCTCATTAAATATAGCGACAATGGCTCCACCATCTCAGCCGTGAATTTTCCAGAACTTTCTCTACCAACACAGGATAATGTTCATAGAATCTTGCATATCCATGAAAATAAGCCTGGGATGATGCGCGCGATTAACCGTGTTTTCTTTGATCATAACATCAACGTCGAAGGTCAGTTTTTGCGAACCCTTGCTAATATTGGCTATGTTGTTATTGACATTGATAGTAGTGAAGAAACCTCACGCGCCTTACTGCAAAAGCTTAAAGCCATTGATGGCACGATTCGCTCACGCGTTTTATTCTAGAATCCATGCATCCGGCAGTTGACCTCATTGATAACGTTGTAACACAACATCATATTCAACATATTTATGTTGCTTATAGTGGAGGTGTTGATTCAACTGCCTTGTTGCACTTAACGGCACAGCTAAAGAGTAATATCAATATCCACGCCATTCACATTCATCATGGCTTAAGTAAAAACGCCGATCACTGGCTTGATGTTTGTCAGGCGCAAGCAACTGATTTAAATATCAAATTTATTGCCCACAAACTTTCACCGCCAACTAAGCGTAAGAATATTGAAAACTGGGCACGCACTGAACGCTATGCATTTTTTAAATCCGTGATGCAACAGACACCTAATAGTTTATTGCTTACCGCCCATCACCTTGAAGATCAAGCAGAGACTTTTTTATTGCAAGCATTGCGTGGGCATGGTTTAAAAGGGCTTGCAGCGATTGCCAAAGAGAAAACTTTTGCCAATGGCTTATTGCTTCGTCCTTTTTTAGATCTTAAAAAGAGTGAACTTATACAATATTGCCAAGATCATGATCTGGTATGGATTGAAGATGAAAGCAATCAATCCACTGATTTTAGGCGCAATGCCCTTCGTCACAATATCATGCCAAAACTACGTGAAATAGCACCGCAAGCAGGCACCACACTCGCGCGCAGTGCCGAGTTATGCGCTGAAGCTGATCGTTTAATACATGAGTTATTAGCACCACATTTGAAAAAAATAGCTACTGATAAACGTCTTGATTTGCTTCAGTTTAAAGGGTATTCATCGTTACAGCAAAAGCAACTCTTAAAAATGTGGCTAACTGAACATAATATTTACCCTTCGCAAGCGCAGTTATTACAAATTCACGCTGGCACACAAAATATGCATAGCGATTGGCACTATACATTAGCTGAAAATCATTTATCTATAACCAAAGGTTATTTGCTTATTGAGGGCAATACAGCACAAGCCTCATTAACCGCTACTGACATCGATATATTGCATTGGCTTAATAAACAACAGCAAACAACATTTGCATTAGATGATTTAATGATTCGCCCGCGTCAAGCAGGGGATCGTTGTCGCCCAATTGATCGTCATAAAAGGCAACGCTTAAAGGTCATCTTCCAAGAGCAAGGAATCTCTGTCCAAGACCGAATAAATGCACGAATTATTACCTTAGCGACTAAACCTGATCACATTATTGCCATATACCCTTTTTTTATTTGTCATTGACATACCGATATCAACTCAAGAAACTTCTTTTACTTAAATCTTGTTACCTTTTTTCACCTCCAATAAAAGCCTTTATCTTGCCTGACTAAAGTTTTAAAATGCTCGCAAAATTCAGAATAAGTTTAGGAGCGTTTTGATGCAAGCACTGCAACAAAAGGGAGATATTGCCGTTATTGGTTTGGCAGTAATGGGACAGAATCTAATTTTAAATATGAATGATCATGGCTTTTATGTTGTTGCTTACAACCGTACAACGAGCAAAGTCGATGAGTTTTTAAATGGCAATGCCAAAGGCACAAACATCATTGGTGCATACTCAATTGAAGATATGCTGTCTAAGTTAAAGAGCCCGCGCAAAATCATGCTAATGGTCAAGGCCGGAGAGGTGGTTGATCAGTTTATCGATGCCTTAATCCCACATTTAGATAAAGGTGACATCATTATTGATGGCGGCAACTCCAATTTCACCGATAGCGAACGTCGCACGCATGCACTTAAAGCTAAGGGCATATACTTTATTGGCACGGGTGTTTCAGGTGGTGAGGAAGGCGCGCGTTTTGGACCATCAATGATGCCTGGTGGCATGCCTGAAGCATGGAATGCAGTCAAGCCTATTTTCCAAGCAATTGCTGCTAAAACACCCGCAGGTGAAGCATGCTGTGAGTGGGTTGGCAATGGCGGCGCTGGTCACTTTGTCAAAATGGTTCACAATGGTATCGAATATGGTGATATGCAGCTCATTTGTGAAGCGTATCAGTTTATGAAAGATCTGTTAGGCTTAGACAATGAACAACTAAGTAAAATCTTTGAGAAATGGAATAAAACCGAATTAGATAGCTATTTAATCGAGATTACTACTAATATCCTCAAGTTCAAAGATGCTCAAGGCTATGTTATAGACCGTATCTTAGATACTGCCGGTCAAAAAGGCACAGGCAAATGGACAGGTATCAATGCACTTGATTTAGGCATCCCGTTAACACTCATTGCTGAGAGCGTTTTCGCGCGTTGCATCTCTGCACAAAAAGATATTCGTGTTGAAGCTGAAGCCATTTACGGCAAGAAATCATATGCTAAACTTACCGTTTCTGAGGAGTTATTACATGATTTACAGCAGTCACTGTTATTTGCCAAAATCATCTCTTATGCACAGGGTTATATGCTCATGCAAGAAGCCTCTCAACATTACAACTGGGATCTTAATTACGGTGATATTGCGCTGATGTGGCGCGAAGGTTGCATTATCCGCAGCGTATTTTTAGACAAGATCAAAGCCGCATTTGACAATAATGCTCAATTACAAAACTTACTATTTGATGATTATTTTAAAGAAATCATTAGCAAGGCTCTGCCAAGTGTTCGACGCATCGTTGCCAAAGGCATTGAAGCTGGTGTTGCTATGCCGGCATTGACTTCAAGCTTAAGCTTCTTTGATGGCTTTACCACAGGACGCTTGCCGGCAAATTTACTTCAGGCACAACGTGACTACTTTGGCGCGCATACCTATGAACGTTTGGATAAAAAACGCGGTGAGTTCTTTCATACAGATTGGATTGGTTCAAATAGTAACGTATCCTCCACAGGTTACAGTATCTAATAACAAGGATTAAGCTTATGAAAAAAATATTATCATCTCTCACACTAGCTAGCCTAATCACGACAAGCTCTGCCTACGCAGGACTTTATGTCGGCGCCCAAGGCGGTGTTAGTCACTCATCAAGTGAGTTAAATGCTGATAACAATATTACAACAGGCTTTCTTGTTGGTTATCAGTTTTCGGTTTTCCCGCTATTAAAACTTGGTGTTGAAACAGAGCTAAACTACCTCAACAGCACGGTTAAGCTCAACAATCAAACGGGTGATTTAACGACCATCCCATTTTATGCTACCGCCAATTTAGATTTGCCGCTTGGTTTAAATTTAACGGCTAAATTAGGTTATGCTTATAACCGCATTTCAGGCATCGATGAAAGCGCTTTTCCAAATACTTTATGGCGCCCAGCCGTTGCCATTGGCATGGGTTATCAAATCTTGGGCTTTAATATTTTCTTCCAAAGTAGTCGCTACTTTTTATATAACTGTGGTGAGCAACCTTTTGCTGATGCATACACTTTTGGAGTAAGCTACGAATTCTAATCTGCTGATAGTAACTTGCAAATCGCTTTGTATCTATGCGACACTGCAACCTCTGAATTTGTAATCTAAAATCATGAGGGATATTATGCAAATTAATGCACTGACACAAAGCCCATTACAGACTGAAATCGTATTTATTTTTGATAACGACGACAGCACAATCACCACCATTCAAGATGCACTGACGCAGGGACTTTTTAAAGCAAAAGTCGCAAGCACCTACTTTGGCGTAGATAATGGCAAAAACTATCTTGCCGTTGGCTTAGGTGAAAAAGATAAACTAAACACCAATTCTCTAAGAAAGGCTGTTGCCGCTCTATACAAGCAATTAAAATCATTAAACATTGATCGTTTTGCGGTAGACAGCCAATCGATTGGTGATAATCATATCCGCACATTTGTTGAAGGACTCATCAATGCTGCTTATGTCTTTGATCAATTAAAATCTGAGAAAGAAACCTTCAAACTAACACAAGTTGATATTGTTACCCAATCAGCTAGCGAAGTAGCTAATGAAATCCACGTTGCACAAGCAGTAGCGCACGGGCAAAACTATGCCAAGGATCTAAAAAACTTCCCAGCAAATATCTGCACCACTGATTATTTATTAAATGAAGCTAAAAAGTTAATGGATAGTAGCAAGCATGGGTCATTACATTATATTGGTGAAGACGAGATGCATAAACTCGGTATGGGTTGTATTACGGCTGTAGGACGTGGTTCTAGCATGCCAAGCTATATTGCTTGCATGGAATATCGTGGTGGTAACAAAGATGACAAACCAATCGTATTGGTTGGTAAAGGTTTAGTCTATGACACAGGTGGTTTATGCTTAAAGCCATGGCAAAGCATGGGTAGCATGAAGATGGATATGGGTGGCGCTGCCGCTGTATTTGGTACGATGAAGGCAATCGTTGAGCTTAACCTACCAATTAATATCATTGGCACTGTTGCATTGGTTGAAAACTCACTTGATGGTGATTCTTATCGTCCAGGTGATGTCTTGACAAGCATGAAAGGCATTACGGTTGAAATCGGTAACACCGATGCCGAGGGTCGTTTAGCACTTTGTGATACATTGACTTATATCGAGCGCTATGATCCTAAAGTTGTGATTGATGTTGCCACTTTAACAGGCGCCATGGTCATCTCTCTGGGTGGCGACATTACTGGATTATTTGGCAATAATGACGCCTTAGTAAATGATATAAAGCTTGCTGCTGAAGAAAGTCATGATCACGCATGGCACATGCCTTTACATCAGGCGTATCATGAACAGTTAAAAAGTGAGATTGCTGATGTTTATAATATTGGTGGTCCTGCTGCAGGTAGCATTACAGCAGCCCTATTCTTATCCAAATTCACTGAAAAATATACTTGGGCACATTTGGATGTTGCAGGCTCAGCAATGAAAGGCTTTGAGAAAGCCACTGCCACTGGCCGCCCTGTACCGATGTTGACTCAATACATAATCAACCAAGTAAAATAAACCGTTGGCTGAGCGTAGTCGAAGCCCTTCATAGATAGGCACCCTTCGACTGAGCTCAGAGTATGAGAACACTACTGATGCTACTCCAATAAAACGGATACCGTTACGAATGAAATATCAAAACCATGTATTAATGGAAACATTAAAACGCTTCGATAAAGCTTTGATATGCTCAAGTGTTAATTCCCTTTCACCATTTAGAATCTTAGACACCAGTGACTGCGAACCAATCTCAGGCAAATCTTTCTGCGTTAAGCCATTTGCTTTTATTAAATAAGCTAAGATATCTTTAGCCTCTGCACTATTATCTGCACCTAAATGCTTCTGTTCATAATAAGCGACTTGCTTAGCTAATGTTTTGGCAAAAGATTGAAGCTCTGCTGTTCTGTCATCTGCTGACAAACTCATGAGCTCGCGCAATAATCGCTTCGATGCTTCATATTGTTTTTTGGTTTTGTACGCCTCTAAATATGGCATTAATAAAACCCAAGATTTATTAATATCATTTATCGTTAGCATGCTTCTTTGCCTCTTTTTTGAGTATGCTTTGCTTTTTATTATACTCTTCATGTGTCCATATATGGTGCACATCAATCACTGCAAAATCATAATCAACAATCGTTACCATGCGATAATTATGTCCTGCTACATCGAAAATTGTAAAAACATGGTAAACATAATCTGCTGTTTTAAATGTTTCAGTCAGGTGTCTAACCCCATCAAAGTCATTGCTTTCTATGATTTTAAGAAGCGGATCAAAACTTTTCTTAGCACGCGCATGCTTCTTACAAAACTTTATGATAAGCTCTTTGTTAATGATTATCATCGCTGACTTACTTAATAGCTATCTAATTAATTTGCTTCAGAAAACAAACCCATTAAATAGCTATCAAAGCTACGTGATAATGATTTCAATAATTTCTGCTTTTCTTTAGCTCGCTTTGCTTTATGCGTTTTTTCATGAAACCCTGCATTATAATTAAGTTTAGCAAGGCTCTTTGCTACCGGATTTATCTTGCCTTTTTTTAGCATTTTTTACTCCTTGTTGTAAATCTTGCTCAATTATGACAAATTGTCATCAAAAACACCAGATGATTTTATGACTTTTTGTCATTTTAAAAATTTACAAATCAGTGACACAGCCTTCAGAAGCAGAAGCAACTGTCTTAATATACTTCTTCAAAGCGCCTTGTTTGGCTTTAAGTTCAGGGGCTCTCCAATTCGCACGACGCGCGTTAAGCTCATCATCCGACAGATCAACATCAATTCGATTATTGACAGCATCAATCGTGATCTTGTCACCATTTTGAATCAGTGCGATGTTACCTCCTGCTTGTGCTTCAGGGGCAATATGTCCAACGATAAAACCATGTGATCCACCCGAGAAACGCCCATCAGTAATCAATGCGACATCTTGTCCTAATCCCGCGCCCATAATTAGTGAGGTTGGCTTTAGCATCTCCGGCATGCCAGGTCCACCTTTGGGTCCTTCATAGCGAATAACAATCACATCACCTTTTTTAACGCGCCCCTTTTCAACGGCTGTTACTAATTCTTCTTCAGCATCAAACACATTGGCAACACCTGTAAACGTTTCACCTTCTTTACCGGTAATCTTAGCAACCGAACCTTCAGTCGCGATATTACCAAATAGCATTTGTAAGTGCCCTGTTGCCTTCAACGGATTAGTTAATGGCCGAATGATATCATTATCTTGTGGCAACTCTTGGACTTCAGCTAGATTTTCAGCCAATGTTTTACCCGTTACGGTCATACAATCGCCATGCAACAACCCTTCTTTTAGCAACATTTTCATGACAGCCGGTGTGCCACCAATTGCATGCAAATCTGCCATCACATATTTTCCACTTGGCTTAAAGTCTGCCAGTAATGGCACTTTGTCACTGATACGCTGAAAATCTGCCAAAGTTAATTTGACATCCACTGAATGTGCAATAGCGATTAAATGCAGCACTGCATTGGTTGAACCACCCATTGCGGTAATCACAACCATTGCATTTTCAAAGGCGTGTTTGGTCATGATATCGCGTGGCTTAATATCTAATGCTAATAAGTTCTCGATAACGCTACCGCCTCTATCACATTCTTGAATCTTTTTCACATCGGTCGCTGGGGTTGATGAACTAAATGGCAAGCTCATCCCCATTGCCTCAATCGCACATGCCATGGTGTTAGCAGTATACATGCCACCGCAAGCGCCAGCCCCAGGACACGCTTTTTTAATCGTCTCAACGCGCTCTTCTTCACTAATACTGCCTGCTAAGCATGCTCCATAGCTTTGGAAAGCTGTGACAATATCCACCGGTTGACCGCGCACGACACCAGCTTGAATCGTACCACCATAGATCACAAAACCAGGTCGATTTAAACGCCCCAATGCCATCATGCATCCAGGCATATTTTTATCGCATCCAGGAATAGCTACTAAACCATCATACCAATGTGCAGACATCACTGTTTCAATAGAGTCAGCGATTAAATCGCGCGATTGTAATGAATAGCTCATGCCATCGGTTCCCATTGAGATACCATCACTGACACCGATCGTATTAAAGCGCATACCGACAAGATCTGCTTTGGTGACACTGTGCTTTACATATTGCGCCAGTTGATTTAAATGCATATTACAGGTATTACCTTCATACCAAACACTAGCAATGCCGACTTGAGCTTTGTTCATGTCCGCTTCATGCATTCCCGTGCCATAGAGCATGGCTTGTGAAGCTCCTTGAGTTTTATCTTGCGTTAACACTTGGCTATAACGGTTTAATTTTTGATTTGTCATTATGATTATATTCCTTTGTTTTTATGCCGGATGCGCAATATTGTACGCATCAATAAACGCTTCAACAGATGCTTGAATGATATCAGGTGAGACTGCTTTGCCAACCGAGTTTTGACTGCCTTTTATCAACTTCATTTCGACATAAACAACTGCATCAGCACCCTGCCCGCGAATCTGAACCTTATAATCAGTCAATTGATATTGAATTTCACTAGGACACGCCTTGCATAAGGCTTGAATAATTGCATCAACCGGCCCAACACCTTTATTTGATGCATAGTAAAGCTGACCATTAAGCTCAACCGTGACTTCAGCCTCAGCAATTTTATCTTGCCCTGTGGTCACTTTAAATGACACCACTTTTAAAATATCACCTCGTGTAACATCAACCATTTCCATCGCATCTTGGACGATGTCTTGCAAATCTGAAATATGAATAGCACGCCCTTTTGCTAAAAAGCGCTCAATGCAACTTTGCACCTTGGCAATTAGGTCATCATTGTAATTCGCGCCAAACAAATCTTCCAATGCCTTTTTGGTTTGAGTAGGATTTGGCATTTCTCTAAACAGCACTTGATCTTTTTCAACGAATACCATCGTTTTATTATTAAAAAAATTACTGTCATAAAGTTTGTCAAAGTCTTTTTCATTTGGATAAATAATCGGCGGTTGGATCGCTGATTTCAACACCACTGACGGATCTTTTAAGCCTTCGCCTGATAAAACACAAACAACGCGACTTCCTGTTTTAATCAAGCCTTGTTCTTTTTTCTTAAACAAATGTGCAACCGTAGCTGCTGAGGCACTTTCGACAAATAAACCTTCTTGTGTGGATAGATAATATTGTGCTTTGAGCATATCAGTATCACTTACCGCTGATGCCTCACCGCCAGTTTGATAAATGGCGTCAATCGCTTTATCACCATCAATTGGGAAAGGCACGGCAATCGCTGTGGCAATCGTATCAGCACGCTCTAATGGTTCAAGATGTTTTGCCTTTTTATTAAATGCATTAACCAAAGAGCAAGCACCGGTTGATTGCACACCAACTAAGCGTGGTATCTTATGAATAAGTCCTAGGTCTTTATACTCAGCAAAGCCCTTAGCATAAGCCGTAATATTAGTACCACAGCCAACCGGAATAATTACTTCATCCGGTACTTGAAACAATAGCTGATCGATGACTTCAAAGGCACCAGTTTTTTGTCCTTCAACACGAAAAGCATAGTCTCCCGCTAAGAAAAACTTACGCGATTTAGCAATCTTGAAAGCCAGATTCGCCGCATCATTATAGCTACCCTTAACCTGAATAATTTTGCCCCCGAATGAAATAACTTGCGCAAGCTTCGACATCGATACTCCTTCAGGCACGACAATAAAGCATGGCATTTTAGCTGCTGCTGCATAGCATGAGCATGACGCTGCCATATTACCTGTTGAGGCCAATATTACCCCTTTGGCACCCAACTCTTTGGCAATGCTAATATCAACTGCGGAGCCGCGATCTTTAAACGAACCTGTTGGATTTTTGCCCTCAACTTTGAAATATAAATCAATGCCCAACTCTTTGCCCAACACTTTGCTTTTAACAAGTGGAGTCGCACTTTCACGTAATGATACAAAGTTAGCGGGTTCCTGAATTGGCATTAAGGGTAAATATTTAGAAAGGCAAGGAGCAGCGGAGACAAAATAATCTAAATTAATCTTACGTCGGATGTGCTCAATATCCATTTGCACTTCCCACGGAGAGCTCTCGCCGGCAAAAACGAAATCATCCGTTGTCACCACATCTTTGGTGTTAAAATCTAGCAGTTGATACATGGACTTTTCCTTTAGGCGACTTTCAGTGATTCTTTGCTTGCAGTTTCTTCAGTAGTAATTGGCATACTATTTGAAATCTGGATATCAATCACTTCAATCACTTTGGCAAGTTGTCTGGTCACTTTCTGGATTTTTTCATCATTAGAATGCAGCACCAAACTAAAATGTGACACCCCTTTATTAGCAGTTTCAAAAACATTCATCTGCTCGATATTAATTCTATGGCGTGAAAAGATCGATGAAATACGCTGTAAAACGGATAAAGCATTTTCTGTTGTCATTGAGATAAAGTAAATTTTCTGTTGCATGATCTTACCCTCCTACGGATAGTTGTGTATCACTGATTGAAGCACCTGCTGGCACCATCGGGAAAACATTTTCTTGCTGCTCAACCACCACTTCTAAAAAGAATGAGTGTGTTGAATCTAGCATCTCTTGAATACTTGCCTCTAAATCCGCGCGATCAACGACGCGTTTACCGCGGATACCATAGGCTTCGGCGACTTTGACAAAATCGGGAGATGAGATGTTAGTGTATGCATAACGCTCTTCAAAAAAGAGCTCTTGCCACTGTCTTACCATCCCAAGATAACCATTATTCAGAACGATCATCTTAAGATTAATCCCCTCTTGATTAAGTACGGCAAGCTCTTGGATATTCATCTGAAAACCACCGTCCCCAGCAATGGCAATGACCTGTTTTTGCTCTTTAACACCAAGCTTAGCGCCAATGGCAGCAGGTAGTGCAAATCCCATCGTTCCCAAGCCTCCGGAAGTAATATGACTATTGCTATTTCTAAATTGATAATAACGTGCTGCAATCATCTGGTGTTGACCAACATCACTAACAATAATGGCTTCACCTTTTGTCTTTTGAGATAAAAGTGCAACGACTTCCGCCATTTTTAACTCGCCTGTTGCAGGTTTTGTTTCATTTTTGATAACGGCATCATATTCTTTGGCATGATGCTCAACAAACACCTTATGCCAATCATCATGTTTATTCTGACAAACATAGGGTAATAATGCGGTTAATGCTTCTTTGGCGTCGGCATGAATCGCAACATCGGCTTTAACGTTTTTATCAATTTCTGCCATATCGATTTCAATATGAATGACTTTAGCGTGTGGTAGATAACGCTTGAGATCCCCCGTAACTCGATCATCAAAGCGCATACCCACAGCAACAACAACATCAGCATCATTGCATAAGACATTAGCCGCATAATTGCCATGCATGCCAAGCATGCCTTTATACAGTGGATGCTCTACAGGGAAAGAAGACAAACCTAATAAGGTACTAACCACCGGCATATCTGCTTTTTCTGCCACCTTTATAAATACTTCTTCAGCGCCGGAGATCATGACACCATGGCCTGCAATCATAATCGGTTTTTTCGCCAAATTAATCAGTTGCGATGCTTGGTGCACACTATCCATATTAATCATTGGCTTTTTAAGCCATTTAGGTTTAACTACCTCATGTTTCACTGGTTGATGAGCACTGATATATTCCATCATTCCTACTTGTGCATCTTTGGTAATATCTATGAGTACTGGACCGGGGCGGCCATTTTGAGCAATTTCAAAGGCTTTCTTGAAAACACTTGGAATTTCATTTGGATCGGTGATTTGATAATTCCATTTAGTAGCAGTAATGGTCATGCCAATAATGTCTGCTTCTTGAAAAGCATCAGATCCTAATAGGCTGCTAAATACCTGACCCGTAATACAAACCACTGGGATAGAGTCAATAAGGGCATCAGCTATACCGGTGATAAGATTCGTCGCGCCAGGTCCCGAGGTGGCAATCGCAACGCCAACACCACCTGTTGCGCGCGCAAAGCCAACGGCACCATGAATCGCAGCTTGCTCATGGCGCACTAACACATGGTGAAGCGTATCTTTTGCATCATACAGTGCGTCATAGGTTGGCATAATCGCGCCCCCTGGATAACCAAAAACAGTACGAGCCCCTTCCTCTATTAGTGCTTTAACAATTGCTTGTGCGCCGGTTATTTGCATACTTACTCCCCACTGTCTCTATTTCAATTTATTCACATATTCTTTCTTCAACACCACAAAATTAAATAAAAAACAAAAAAAAACCCGCATCCTCCTTTGCTTGGAAGATGCGGGTTCTCTAATCTTGGCTTTTCTTAGCTACAGCCGCGCACCTTCCGATCGTCCAATGACGACCAGAATAATAATCAGGATCAGGCTGATTACCGGTGAACGTAGCATAAATTAATCTCCAAAATTTGCATTTTTTATGTATTTCTGTGTCTTTATCAACAAATGCCTTGCATCTGTTTTGAACAACATAGCTATTAAACTAGCAATAGATTTTGCGAAACACAATCTTTTATTTATAGTTTTTTAAAATTTATTTTCTTAAGTGTGAACGTGGGTCTTTAGTTCACTAAATTTAGAGGTCGACTCGTATAATGGGTCACGATCAGAATATTCAGAAGTCAAACATTACTCAAAATTGGAAACCCGAGTTCCTCACGGGTTTTGTAGTATACTTCAGCCACACCTCGTGATAATGTGCGAACACGTAGTATATAGCGCTGGCGCTCGGTTGCAGAAATCGCATGCCGCGCATCTAGTAAATTAAAGATGTGTGATGCCTTAAGCATCATCTCATAGGCGGGTAACGCCAAGCCTTTTTCTAAAAGTCGCGCACTTTCTTTCTCAAGAAAATCAAACTCACTAAAGAGATGCTCAACATCGGCTTCTTCAAAATTATATTGTGACATCTCGCGTTCATTTTGTTGGAACACATCGCGATAATACACAGGACCCATTGCCGTATTTGCCCACAGTAAATCATACATACTATCAACATTTTGCAAATACATTGCCAAACGTTCAAGTCCATAAGTAATCTCACCAGTAACTGGCTTACATTCTAAGCCACCAACTTGTTGGAAATAGGTAAACTGGGTCACTTCCATGCCATTTGCCCAAACCTCCCAGCCTAAGCCCCAAGCACCCAAGGTAGGTGACTCCCAGTTATCCTCAACAAAGCGAATATCATGTTCTAATGGATCAATACCTAAAACGCGCAATGACCCCAAGTATAGCTCTTGCAATTCTTTCGGTGATGGCTTCATTACTACTTGAAATTGATAATAATGCTGCCCGCGATTAGGGTTCTCGCCATAGCGACCATCGGTTGGGCGGCGCGATGGTTGCACATATGCTGCATTCCAACTCTCAGGACCAATTGCTCTTAAAAAAGTTGCCGGATGAAAAGTGCCAGCACCTACTTCCATATCCAATGGTTGCACAATCATACAACCTTTTTCTGCCCAATATTGCTGAAGTTTGAAAATAATATCCTGAAAACTAAGCATTAGCGATTATCCACATTCATCACATCAAAATTGCGCTAAAGTATATACTTATTAGCTGTTATTTTATAGTGTTTATCTCGAGCTTGGTGCCAATTTGCAATCTTGTTCTACCGCTTAAGTGTAAATATCGTTATAATCGCTTGCGCAATTTTGATTAAATGAAACCATATTGAACATGACCTTGTAGGGGCATATTGCATACGCCCCTTTGTTGCATATACGCTTATGATAAAACTTCAAGCGATATTCAGATCAAATATGTCATGCTAGATAAATAAAATAGATAGTATAGGTAAAAACTAATATGATACAAACACATACCGCAAAAGCACTATTTACCACACCAAAACTTATTGGGCAAAAAGTAACCGTCAAAGGTTGGTTAAGAAGCCGTCGCGATTCAAAAGCCGGACTTTCCTTTCTTGCCATTCATGATGGCTCATGCTTTGACCCCATTCAAGCAGTTGCTGAAAGCTCACTTGCTAATTATCAATCAGAAATTTTAAATCTAACTAAGGACTGCGCACTTGAGGTAACCGGCACATTAGTTTCATCACAAGGCAAAGGACAAAGTGTCGAAATCCAAGCAGATAAAGTGATTGTTCACGGTTGGATTGATAACCCTGAAACCTATCCCGTGTCACCCAAGCGCCACACGATGGAGCACTTAAGAGAACATGCACATTTACGCGTTCGCACCAATTTGATCGGTGCGGTTTCGCGTATGCGTCATACCTTAGCCAATGCCATTCATAATTTCTTCAACGATCAAGGTTTCTTTTGGGTTAACACACCCATTTTAACGTCAAATGACTGTGAAGGCGCTGGTGAGTTATTTCGCGTTTCAACATTAGATCAGTTGAACTTACCCAAAAATGATCAAGGTAACGTTGACTACACTCAAGACTTCTTTGGGCGTGAAACTTTCTTGACTGTTTCTGGTCAGTTGAATGTTGAGACCTATTGCATGGCATTATCCAAGGTCTATACCTTTGGTCCAACGTTTCGCGCAGAGAACTCAAATACCTCACGTCACTTAGCTGAGTTTTGGATGGTTGAACCTGAGTTTGCCTTTGCTGATCTGAATGATGATGCTGATTTGGCTGAAAAACTCTTAAAATCAGTGATTAAAACCATTATGCATGAACGCCAAGATGATCTAAAGTTCTTTGATCAGTTTATGGAAAAAGGCTTAGTCGATAAGTTAAACTCCGTAGTGAACAATGACTTTATCCGCGTTGAATATACTGATGCTATTGAAATCTTAAAAACCTGTGGCAAGACATTTGACTATCCGGTTGAATGGGGCTTGGATTTACAATCTGAACATGAGCGCTTTTTGTGTGAAGAGCATTTCAAATCGCCAGTAGTCTTAATGAACTACCCAAAAGACATCAAAGCTTTTTATATGCGCTTAAATGATGATAATAAAACCGTTGCAGCGATGGATGTGCTAGTCCCTGGCATTGGTGAGATTATCGGTGGCAGTCAACGTGAAGAGCGCCTTGAGATACTTGATCAGCGCATTGCTGAAACCGGTGTCGATGCTGAAGGTTTATATTGGTATCGTGATTTACGTCGCTATGGCACAGTACCACATTGCGGCTTTGGCCTTGGATTTGAACGTCTATTAGGCTATATCACGGGTGTGCCAAACATTCGTGATGTGATCCCATTTCCACGCACACCGGGTAACGCGAAGTTTTGAGAACGGGATAATCTAAGCCATCGCAAAATTGATATTTGATGGCGAATTTTTAGCAGGATGAATATTAATATCAATATCCTGCCCCAGCTTCAAAAGAATGCTAAACATGCGATCAATTGTGAAGCCTGCAAAGTTACCATTGACGATTTTTGATAAATCACCCTGTGCAACACCTGTTAATTTTGAGGCTTTAACTTGCGTAATTTTTTCTTCTTTAAGTAACTGACTTATTTTGAGCGCTAGCCGTGCTTTTGCCTGCATTTCAACAGGATCATTAAAGCCTAAATCCTCAAAAACATTGCCAGAGCCTTTGTGATATTTAATTTCATTTGCCATGATCAATCTCCAATTGCTTTGCTTCAATTAAACGCTTTAATATCATTTCAATATCTTGCTTTGGTGTTGATATACCGCGCTTAGATTTCTTCTGAAAACAATGCAACACGTAAAGTGTTTCACCAATTTTCACCGTATAAGCACACCGATATGTATCACCATCATGGTTTTCAACTACCTCGATCACTGCTGCACCGCTAAACTGTTTTCCTGTCAATGGTTTTGCATGGTGATGCTTTTCACCTATTTGTGCCAAGTGCAGCGCATAACCCATTGCAGATCAGGAAAGTTTTTCAGGTCGTTCAGTGATGAGCCTAGCCAAATTACTTCTTTCATATGAATGCATGCTTAAATATAACATAGTAAATATACTATATTTTTGAATTAAGTCCAATCGATATGGATTATTTGGCAACGTTAGAATCATCTTTCTTTTTCAAAACTGAATGAAGATCATTATCATTTTTCACAGAATCATGGCACTTCGAGTATATTTTCTCATGATCCTGATTAATATCTTTTATATTTTTAAGCCTTTCCTCAAGATCAGAAATCATAGATAACAACTCAGCTTTATTCATTTGTTTAATACTTTTTTCATTATTCATTACAAAACATCCTTTTGCATCATTTCAACATAGCTATAAAGCTTCTTGAAAAACATAACATCATAATACTCTGTTCATTAATTTTATAAAAGCGCTTACAAATCACGGCTGTCCCATCTACAAACCTTGAGCCAAAATAGTGCTTAAAGTCTGATTTCCCCAGGCTGCTTTCTTACGCAA
>NZ_JBQAJM010000092.1:0-655 GCF_052030685.1 Cysteiniphilum sp. 19S12-1 | reverse complement strand
AAGCGTAATAGCTCACTGGTCGAGTCGGCTTGCGCGTAAGATTTAACGGGGCTAAGCGATACACCGAAGCTGCGGATTCAGAGGACAGAAAACAGAAGACAGAGGACAGAATAATGAAAGCTATAGAGAAGTTTGAAGACTTAATGGTTTTTCAGAAAGCATATAAAGTTTCATTGGAGATACATAAGTTAAGCTTGGAGATGCCGAAAGTTGAGCAATATGCTCTGGCAGATCAAGTAAGGCGAGCGAGTAAATCAATTTGTGCAAATATTGCGGAAGGATTTGGTAAGCAGAGTATATCCAAAGTTGATTTTAAGCGTTATTTAGCAATAGCGATTGGGTCAGCGGAAGAGATGCGAGTATGGATAAGATATTGTTACGATTTGGATTATATTGCTAAGTCTGATTGTGAAAGATTTAGTGATGAATATCGAGATATAGCAAAGATGTTAAGTGGTCTTCATAAGAAATGGATGTAGTTTTGATTTATCTGTTTTCAGTCATCTGTCATCTGTCCTCTGAGTGGTAGGGGAGCGTTCTGTAAGCTGAAGAAGGTGAATTGAGAAGTTTGCTGGAGGTATCAGAAGTGCGAATGCTGACATGAGTAACGATAAATAAGTGAGATTCTTATTGGCCGAAAACCCAAGGTTTCCTA
>NZ_JBQAJM010000091.1:0-728 GCF_052030685.1 Cysteiniphilum sp. 19S12-1 | reverse complement strand
TATTCTTTGTTTTGGCTGCCTCTGTCTCTAAAAATAATCTCACATCCTCGTTTAACGTACCTTGATTGCCCTTAAGAGCCAAAACATAATCACCGCCTTGCTCAATGATCTGCTTGGCAATTGCTCTTTGAGTTCCCATCGCATCTATCGTGACGATGTGCCCTTTAAGATCAAGTAGTTTTAATAGTTTAGGTATTGCTGTAATTTCATTTGATTTCTCATCAACAGCTTGCTGTGCAAGCACTAATCGTGCTTCTGTAGCAAATGCACTAACCATATGAATAGCTGACCTACCTTCAACTTTATCAGCACTATTACGCAAGGCTTTGCCATCTACCGCAATAACTTGATTAACGATAGCCTGCAATGATTTCACCCACTCAATAAAGCAATCTTTGAATATTGCTGTATCAAGTGCTTCAAACACTCTGGCAAACGTGTTTTTTGAGGGAATGCCATTTTCAAAAGCGTAGTGTTCCCTTAAGTACTCCAGTTTTTCCTCGCCAAATAATACAAGATCACGCCAACTCTCAGCTCCACAAATAGCGCCACACAAAGTAACAAAAAGAATTTCTACAAGTGGATATAATTTAGTTCGATCAACACGCGGATCTTTTAAGTTTTTAAAGTGATGTTCAAAAGTAGTTGATATTTCCTGAGTCATAGCTAATACAGTAGATTCCTTTGCTAACAACTTCAAAGATAAATTTAGCAAAAGTCAACATATT